>DATDGW010000606.1:0-2185 GCA_036521895.1 Candidatus Sulfotelmatobacter sp.
ATTCCAGCGTAAGCGATTTAAAATCAAACAGATTGGCCGATTTCAAAGCGTTTATCTGATCCAATCTGTGCACGCACCACATTCCAAAGAAGTTAAAGCCGCGCGGGCATCATGATTGGCAAGATAAACGCGCCACTCGTAGGAAGGTCGCGGCCTAACTGATTGCCGCAAGCTTGGTACGTGTAGCCGACAACTCGCCCGGGACCATGAGAATGCTTTTTCCGTATCTTCTCAATAAACTGGGGCAGTCAGATAGGTTTCCACGAAGAACCGAGATCCATCGTTTCGGTTCGTTGTTTGATCAGGTCCGCCAGGGAGGGCATCTGCCTGGCGCCGCTTACCCGGTCGCGGATGTATTGAAAGAGGTTCACTCCCAGTTTCCTGGCTGTGCTCAGCAGCGTTTCCATCGCGTCCCAGGTCCGGGCGCCGGCCAGTGAGCGCGGACCGTAGCTCACCACTCTCTTCCTGACTCGTGTCCGTGCATCCAGTTCTGCCGGGTTGTTGTGCAGGGGGACCTCGGGATGGTCCAGCGCCATCAGCAGGTACGTCTTGTCGGCCTTAGTCCGGGCGATCCGCTGGTCCAGCTCATCGTAACCCGTCACCGTGGAAAACAGTTCATCAAACTTCTCTCGCAACTGCGCCGCCCGCTCCGGCGCTGGATCCTGTGGGTACACGAGCAGTTGTTTGTAGAAATCCCAGTAGCGCTTCCGAAAGGCTTCCAGCCATTCACGATGCTGCGGCACACACGGCGTCATGCTCTGATAATGGCGACCGTCGTGAATCCAGCATAAGGCCAGTTCGTCGGCCACCAGCTTGAACTGTCTGGCATCGTCACACACTAACAGGCGCACGTGCCCGCTCTCGGCGTGATACGCCGCCAGGGCCGCTGCCTCCATCATCCGGCGGCGCGTCTCCTCGCTCAGGTTCGGAAACTGTTCCGCCAGCCTTCGCTGCAACTCCTCCTCGCTCCAGTCCTGATGGAACGGCAACTGCCCCACTTGCTCTGCAACCCGCTTCGACACGCCAAACCGGCGCAACAGATCCAAAGCTTCCTCATTGATGCGGCACACCCGCGGGCGCCCGTTGCGCAGCACGTCAAGGATGGTCAACCGGTCTTTGTGCGCCGTGGTGAAATAAGCCCCGTACAACGGATTGCACAGGATCTGGCAGTGGTGGTTTTCGCCGTCCACACGAGTGCCGGTGTCATCCATGTGCTGCCACGGGCTGCTGGCCAGGCCGGCTTCCACAATGGCTCGCTTTTCCTCCTGTATGCCGGGGTATGCGCCCGTCAGCCACGCCGATATCTGGCCGCTGGAAATCGCGATGCCAAAATTCTCCAGCAGATCCGCGATCTTTGGCTCCGTCATATTGCACAAATGAGAGAACAGCAGGCACAGGCTCTTCAGATTAGGACCGAATTCGCCGCGGTAGCCGACGGGCAGCGGCGCCAAATAGGTTTGGCCCGTGGAGGGAGCGTAATACTTCTCCTTGCGAAACCTCACATTGTCGGTACCGATGTGCAGTTCCTGCACCACCACGTCTTCGTAGCCCTTGAACTGCGCATCCGGCGGAAGCAAGGCCCGATCCAGTTTCAGCACTTCTTCCCGGTCGATCCGAACCCGCTCCAGTTTGCCGCGTCTGGTGCGCTGTTTCGTTTCTGCCCGCTCCTTTTCCGACGACTGCGACTTCGCTCCCGCGGTGTCTTTGGGCTGGTCGGGTTGGCCGCCTCCGCCCTTGCGGCGGTTCAGTTGCTCCCGCAGGTACAGGTTCTCAGCCTGAGCCTTGCGCAGGTTCGCCGTCAGCGATTCGATCAGATTCAGCAGCAGGCGAATGCATTCGCGGGCACGCTCATCCTGGATGCCGGCGAGATCGACATTACGAAGAATCTGATCAACCGCGCTGATTCCAGATTGGCCACTCATCCAGCTCAGCGTAAAACAACCGGGGCGGTTTGTCCAGAGAAATTGAACAAAAACAATCAAAAATGTTCCAGCTCTGCCGTTTCGTCTTTTCCACCCGCTTCCGTTCGGCCTTCGACGATCCCCGAATCATTGAGAAGATAGCCTGCGCGGACTATGTGCGGAGCGGAGCAAAGGAGTAGGCATGCTGTTCCCTCACTGGCCAGGGAAACGAGTGCGGCTGGTCGCCATACCTTCTCCCCGGTCGGCAGACCTTCGACCTACTT
>DATDGW010000607.1:0-12947 GCA_036521895.1 Candidatus Sulfotelmatobacter sp.
GGATTGCGCTCGGAATGGCCGCCGGTTCCACAGCGTGGAAGAGCGGCCCTTTAGGGCCGCGTAAAGCGTGAAATTAGGTTTAGGGCTTTAGCCCCTGAGGGTACGAGAGATGAACCAGAACATCCAGATCACGTCCACCGCAATTCGCATTCTCGTCTTCCTTGCACTCCTGCTGCTCACCTCGCTTTCCCTCGCCCAAACCGTAACCTTCGACCTCGTCATCACCCGCGGCCACATCATCGACGGCACCGGTTCCCCGTGGTACTCCGGCGACCTCGGCATCCGCGCCGGAAAAATCGCCGCCATCGGCAACCTCGCCGCCGCTCCACGCAAGCGCACCATCGACGCCGCTGGCAAAGTCGTCGCCCCCGGCTTCATCGACATGCTCGGTCAATCCGAACTCACGATTCTCGTCGACCCGCGCCTGCCCTCGAAGATTTTCCAGGGGATCACTTCCGAAATCACCGGCGAAGGCGGCTCCATCGCCCCGCTTAACGATGCCATCATCCAATCCGACCGCCAGGGTTACGAGCACTTCAAGATCAATCCCGACTGGCGCACCTTCCGCCAGTACTTCGCACGCCTCGAAAAGCAAGGCATGGGAATCAACCTCGCGAGCTATGTCGGAGCCACGCAGGTCCGCCGCATGGTCCTCGGCGACGACGATAAGCAACCCACTCCCGCGCAACTCGAGCAGATGCAGGCTCTCGTGCGCGAGGCCATGAAGGACGGCACGGCGGGCGTCTCTACGTCGCTCGAATACGCACCCGCCCCTTACGCCAAGACGGAAGAACTCATCGCACTCGCGGCCGAGGCCAGCAAATTTGGCGGCATCTACTCAACCCACATGCGCGACGAGAGTGCCTCGGTTCTCGAGGCCATCGACGAAGCCCTGCGCATCGGCCGCGAAGCCCACATCCCCGTGGAGATCTGGCACATCAAAGTCGCCGGCAAAGACAACTGGGGCCGCATGCCCGAAGTCGTCGCCAAGATCAACGCCGCCCGCGCTGGCGGGGCTGATGTCAGCGCCGACACCTATGCCTATACCGCCTGGTACAACGGTTTCTCCGCCTTCATCCCGCCGTGGGCGCACGATGGCGGCGACGCCAAGCTCGTCGAGCGCCTGAAGGATCCTGTCACCCGCGCGCGCATTCGCAAAGACATGCTTACCCCATCCAAAGAGTGGGACAATGAATGGCAGGAAATCCCCGGCCCCGACGCCATCATGATCGGCGCCGTCGAAAATCCCGCCCTCGCGCCGCTGCTAGGCAAGCGTCTCTACGAGATCGCGAAACTCGGGAACAAAGATCCCCTGGACGCGCTATTCGACATCCTCATTCAGGATCCCTCCACCGAAGTCGCCGTCTTCGGAATGTCCCAACCCGACGTGACGCTCGCTCTGCAGCAGCCCTGGGTCGCCATCGACAACGATTCTTCCGGCACCTCACCCGACGGAATCCTCGGCCAGTCGCATCCCCACCCCCGCGCCTACGGAACGTTCCCCCGCATTCTGGCCAAGTATGTCCGCGAAGAAAAAGCCCTGACCCTCGAAGACGCCATCCGCAAATTCTCTGCGCTGCCCGCGCAGCGCATGCGCCTGACCGATCGCGGCGTGCTGAAAGCGGGCATGTGGGCCGACGTCGTGATTTTCGATCCTGCAACCGTGCATGATCGCGCCACGTTCGACAATCCGAATCAACTTTCGGAAGGGATGGAGTATGTATTGGTGAATGGCGTGCCCGTGATCGATCAGGGAAAGATGACAGGAGCACTACCGGGTAAAGTATTACGCGGCCCAGGATACGTGCCGTAACGTTATTTTGGAGGATCAGTTTTTAGCCGCGCCTGCGCCTCGTCGGCCGGCAACCGGACGACCCGCGGCTCGCCCAGCGTGCCAGTAACCGTAAACCCCTCAGCCGTGGCTCCGGCTGGCACCTTTGCCAACTTGAAATCGAGTTCGCCTTTCAACGACGCACTTCCGCTCACCAGAAAACTCCCGCCCGGAGAATCCAGCTTGGCGCCTTCCAATTCGATTTTGCCCGCGTGCAACTGCGCCTGCCCCGCGAGACGTGTAACCTTCAACGCTGCCGCATCCTCACCCAGCGCCCCGTGCGGCAATGCACCGTCTTTCACTTCAAACTGCAGCGTGCCTTCTGCCGATGTCCAGAACTCCGCCGGGCACGGTCCCTTCACATCATATATCGTGTTCGCCGTGCCCGCGATCCAACCATCCTTCATCGAATCTGCCAGGCGTGTTAGCGACACTCCGGTCAGACTTCCGCTGCCGCCGCAAAACGCGGGCTTGACGCTGAAGTCCGCTTGCCAGTGGCCGCGATGCGTGCCGCCCAGAAAATCCCCGTTCAACTCCGAGATATTCAATTTCCCGCCGTCGAGACTCACTCTCGCCGAAACCCTCGTTGCCGCCAGACTCTGCATCTGCAGACGGTCTGTGGTCAGCTGTCCCGACGCGCGCACGCTCGCCAGAAACGACGACCCAGTCTGCGGGTCCGACTCCAGCACCCGATACCACGGGCGCTCTTTCGGACTCGGATTCGTCCACGCACTCACCTCGCCCAGCGCAATCTGATTCGCGTTCAGCACGAAGTGGACCTCACACGCGCTGGGAGTTCCGCACCCGCGCGCCATCTCCAGCGAGCCAGTCCACGATGCGTCCGCTGCCTTCGCACTCAACTTCGTGACGCGCACTGCGGCGGGCAATAGCTGCATGTCGGCTGAAACAATTTCGACCGGACTCCCCACTCCACGAAGCGCCACGCGAACGTTCCGCAGCTTCGCGGTCCCAGTCACTTGCGGCCCGGTGAAGCTTGAGGACGTGCCATTACTCCGTCCCGCCCAGGTCCCTGCAATCTGGAAATCCACCTGAGCCGTGCTCTCCGAAGCATTCTGCAACGCCGCCAGCCCGAACATACGCGCCGCGCGCAGCGCCTTCGCAATCTCCGCGTCACCCACAACCGCAAGGTTGTAACCGCCGCGGTTCACCCATCCGCGAGCAATCGGCGCCACGCGTCCAATTGCAACCAAGAACGGACCAAACTCCACATGCGGGCCCTCCGGGAAGCGCATCCCCATCGCGTTCTTACGAACGGGCTTGCGCGCCGCCGAATCGCCCGTGGTCAGCCGGAAGGGAATCGTCTCCGGCCCGATCTCCGCCCTGTTCGCCGCCGAGGCCAAACGAAAGTCGGCGATCTCCCCTCGGCCCTCAAACTGAAGTTTCGACCCGGCCGCAGCGTTTTCGGCGATCGCAAGACTCCCGTTCAGCGTCCCGCCCGCAACCAGATCCTCCGGCAGATTCTTCTTCGCCCGCTGCAGCAAAACGGCCGCCGCAGCTGCAGGCACGTTGTCAGCCGTCAGCGTGAGCCCATAGCTGTGGCTTCCCGGAAGCCCCGTGCGCCCCTCCAGCGTGATCACGCCGCTGCCCACCGGAGCGTTGCAAAGAATCCCATGGAACGCATGGTTGACCGAACTGTACTCGCCATCGCACTGTCCCGCCAGCCGCAGCGCTTGTCCGCTTGCGATGTCGTACCGCCGGAAATCCTGAATGGATGCCGCGCTCGTGATCTGCAGTTTCGCCGGAGTTCCCGTTATCGCGATATCCAGCAGAACGTCTCCGCGCCATCCCTGATCGTTTCCAGTGAAGAATTTCGTGAACTGCCCGAGTTGCGCGTGATTCCACTCAACGACGAAACGCAACGGAGTATCGCGCAGAGCGTCCGCACGCTGCCAGGTCCCGTCCACCTGCAGCAGACCCGTATCGTTCAAGTTCAAATCGGTGCGGAATGGCTGCGCCTTCAGCCGCACGCCCCAGCTATTTTCCGAATCCTGCCACAAGGAGAAATCTGCATTGTTGAGCGCGTAGGGCTTCTTCTCAGGACCGCTTTTGAAGTTGATTCGCGCGGACGTCGCTTGGATGTAGGGAAATCCCGGCCGCGGTTCCGTCTTCGCTTTTGCAGTCGGCGCCAGCGGGATGTGTGCCGTGCGCTCCAGCAGCGCTTCCAGATTCCAGCGCCCGCCCGGCGCATGCACCAGGTTGAGGCTGGGCTCGGTCAAATCCAGGCGCGCAATCTCGATCCGCCCGCGCAGCAGGGAAGTCAGCCGAAGCGCCGCCGCTACTTCGCTCGCCCGCAGCATGGGCTCTGCTCCGAACGCCGGATCTTCATACACCACCAGATTTTGCAGATCGAATCCCGGGCGCGGCAGCAGGCGTAGATGCACCGAGCCAATGTCCACGGGCCGTCCCACTCCCGAACTGATGGAAGAAACAATTCGCGATTTCAAGCGGGAAGCGCCGGGGCGCAGCAGAAACAGCAGCAGCACAATCAACGCTGCCGCCGCCACGATTCGCCGTTTGGAGGAAAAGAGCTTCACCGCGCCCTTACTGGAATTTCGAGGGGCCTCATCTTTAATTATTGCGAACTATCTTACAAACTGGAGCGTCCGCTTCCAGCGTGTCTCATCGAAAAAGTGCAGCACCACTTTGCCCAGAAACAAAGCTCGATCGCCCCACGCGGTCTTGCGGTATTGATCGTCCGGCGTTTCGAACGACCAGTAGATGAACATGGGACGTCCGATGACGTTTGCCGTGGGAATGAATCCCCAGTACCGGCTGTCCAAACTCACGCCGCGGTGGTCGCCCATGGCAAAGTAGTGGTCCGGTGGTACCACGATATCGTCCCCGTGGACGTACGACTGCATGTCGACCATCCAATTCGGATACACGTTGGGATCGTCGTTCGGAGCCACGGAAGGAAAATTATTGCGGTACGGATCGATCGTGTCCCGGTCATGCAATACGTAGGGCTCGTCGAGCGCTTCGCCGTTGCGGTAAACCACGCCATTCCGCAGGTGAATACGGTCTCCCGGCAGCCCGATAATCCTCTTCACCACGTAGAGTCCCGGTTCGGCGGGCGACAGAAATACGACAATGTCCCGGAACCTCACATCCCGATAGGGAAGCAGAGGCCCCACCCACGAACTCTTCGGCGCAAATTGGATACGGTTTACGAATACGTGGTCGCCGATTAGCAGCGTGTTCTCCATCGAACTCGACGGAATCTCAAACGCCTGCACCACAAACGTAATAATGAACAGCCCGGTCACCAGCACCGCTGCCAGCGACGCAAGAAACTCCACCGTCGTTTCCTTCGGCTTCTCTTCGGCCACGTTTTCTTCGACTGCGTTTTCTTTCTTCGCCACTATAAATCTTTCCGTGCTCTATCGAAGTTGACTGCTCCCGTTTCATGCGGAGCCAGCCCGCCCGGGGAGTACTCAGTGTACCAGCCGCAGCGTACGGTTCCAGCGCGTGATCTGAAAGATGTGCGTGACCGCGTAGGCCACGTGATACAACCGCCCTATGATCGACGCCGACGGGCTGTGATCCCAGTCCCGTACCGACCAGTAAATCACCAGCGGCCTGCCAATAATATTTTCCCGCGGCACGAATCCCCAATAACGGCTGTCCTGGCTGTCGTCGCGGTTGTCTCCCATCACGAAGTAATGTCCCTCGGGAATAATCAGCTGGCCGTCTTCCACCAGCTTCCGCATCTCCAGCCACCACTTGCCTTCGAGGCCAATCGCAGGAATATCGGTCCGTGGAAAATTGTCGCGAAACAAATTATTCGGTGGCTCCAGGAACCGCACGTACGGTTCGTCCAGAGGCTTGCCGTTGATCAGGACTCTCTTGGCCACCATCCTCAGGTGGTCGCCCGGCACGCCGATTACGCGCTTCACAAAATGCTGCTGCGGATCCACCGGATAGTGAAACACGATGATGTCCCCGCGTGCGATCTTCTGGTACGGCATGAAATGGTCGCCCATCCCCTGTCCGCCGTAGCAGAGCTTATTCACCAGCAGGTAATCGCCCACCAGCAGCGTACTCTCCATCGACTCCGAAGGAATCTGGAAAGCCTGCACAATAAAGGTGATCACGAAAATGGCAATCACCACGGTGCCCATCAGCGACTGCAATGATCCAATCACGTCCGACCCCAGCGTGGCCACGATGTGCCGGTCGGCGGCAAGCCCGGCAGCGCGAGGCGTCGAAACAGCATCGCTCGGAATAAGCACAACACCTTGGTTAGCAGCCTCGTCCGCAGAAACCTTCGCCTGGGTAGGAACCTCAGCCGCCTCACCAGGCGGGACTAGCGGGGCAACAGGGCCCTCAGACGCTGCGATCGGGACGTTTGGGGAGTCCATGAAATCTACTTATCGGCCGGGCTCGAAGCCCGCGCCCCTTTCTCTTCTGCTGCCTTCGGACGCGACGCCAGAAACGTCAGCAACTGCCGTGCCGCATCCTGCTCCGCAGTCTTCTTGGTCGAACCCTGCGCGCGTCCCACAAACTCAGCGTTCTTCCCGTTCTTCGTCTGCAGGCGCGCCTCGACCGTAAACGTCTTGCTGTGCTCCGGTCCCGCTTCCTCCACCAGTAAATACGAGGGCTGCGGAAGTCCCAGACTCTGCGCCGCTTCCTGCAGGGCAGACTTGAAATCCGTGACCGGCAACGATCCGCCGCCACGCTCCATCCGCTCCAGCTCCGGCGCAATTACGTTGCGCAAGACGAACCGCCGCGCCACTTCAAGCCCGCCATCCAGATAGATCGCCGCCAGGATTGCTTCCAGCGCGTCCACCAGCAGGGCCGTCTTGCCGCGGCCGCCGCTCTTTTCCTCGCCCCGCCCCAGCCGCAGGTAATGGCCCAGTTCCAACTGCTGCGCCACGCGGATCAAATGCCTCTCACTGACCAGATGCGCCCGCAGCTTGGAAAGTTCGCCCTCCCGAAAATGAGGAAAGCGCTGGAACAGCTCTTCGCTCGTCACCAGCGCCAGCACCGCATCGCCCAGGAATTCCAGTTGCTCGTTGTCGCTGACTTTATACTTGCTCTCACCCGCCTGCTGCGCTTCCTGCTCCCGCGCCTGCGAGCTGTGCGTGACCGCTTGTTCAATGACGGCCCGCCGCCGGAAATGGTAGCCCAGCCCCTCTTCCAGCGCCGTGATTTCCCGTTCCTTCATATGTGGGAACAGCCGCCACCGCCGGTCCGGCGAACCCTGCTCGCCACGCGTCGAGGCGCCAACCGGCAACCCAGTAAGCCCATCGACTTAATTCTTCGGAGGCGTGGTAGTCTGTCCCGGCGCGGTGCCACCACTGAGCTTCGTCAGACGTTCTTTCTCAGCGCGGGCCGCTTTGCCCACACCGGAGTCGGGCCGGTCCTTGGTCAGGTCCACCGCCTGGTCGACGTATTTGGTGGCCTCCGGAAGCTTGTTCTGCATGTCCAACGCGACCGCCAGTTGGAAGATCGTGAACGCATCGGGCTGCTGCGGCATCAAGTCGACCGACTTTCGCAGATTGACTTCGGCATCCGCCCAATTACTGGCCTTGAACGAGAGCGTGCCCAGGATGAAATACGCTTCAGACAACACTCCGTTCTTGAAACCAGTTAGCTGCTCTTGAGAATAGCCGCTCGTCGGGACGTCCGTATTAATCGTCTCCATTGCGCGCTCTGCGTACTTCTTGGCCTCCGCGCGCTCCTGATCCTTATCCAGATCTGTGTCGTGCATCTTTTCCACAATCGCCTGCGCCACTCCGACCAGGGCGGCGGGATCGTCCGCGTCAATTGCCAGAATCTTCTTACCCACCTCCATCATTTTGTCAGGATTTCCCTGGTAGCGGCCCATGGCCACGGTGTACAGCGGCGCGCGCAACTCGCTGTCTGGAAACTTCGCGGCGAAGTCGTCGGCAACTTTCTCCAGCGCCGCTGGATCGGTCTGCGCCACCGCCGCCTTGTAGGCTTCAAACTCGGGTTGTGTCTTGGCCGCCGGCGGCCGCTTACCCTGCGGCGCTGCTGTTTGACCCGCGGCCGGTGCAGTCTGCCCCCCAGGTTTAGCGTTGCTCTGCCCGAAACTCCAGGCGCAGACTCCCAGCACTGCGACCACTATCGCTGCTCGCTTCATGCTTTCTCCTAAACCGCAAACTCTTCTGATTTCAAACCGAACCGCGAAGCCCGAATCCTGCATTTTATCGTAGCCAACCAGGTTTTACTGAAAGCTGATAGCCGACAGCTCTACTGCGGCTTTGCCGGCGGCTCGTAAGCCTGCTCCAGTCCGCGCTCCGCCGCCGCCTTCACCTCAGGCAGGGCTGCCCCCGTGGACAATGCCGCCCGGTACTCATCCAGCGCGGCCTCGCGGTCTTCTTTCATATCCAGAATCCTGCCGATGTACACGTGTGACCACGACACGATTTTTGGATCTTTCGTCTGCTGGATCGCCTTCTGGAAATCCTCCAGCGCCGCTTCCCGGTTCTTGCTCATCACTGCTGCTTGCGCCAGGATGAACTGCGCCCGGCCCGGATCTCCAATCTTCTTGTCCAGCGCCTGCTGCGCCAGTTCCTGCGCGCCCTTGGGATCGCCCGCCGCCAGCCGTTTATCGGCCGTCGACAGGATCCGCCGATCTTCCATCCGCGACAGTTTCACCAGCTCCGGCGCCGACACCCGCACATACTGCACCTCGTTGGCCGCCTTCTCCTGCGCCTTCAAATCGATCTTTTCGAGGATGTCCGGATACGCCGCCCGCAGTCCCGCCGGATCTTTTTCGAACACCAGCAGAGTCGTATAGAAATACTTTGTCAGGATGTAACCCTGCTTCACCGCGTCATCCACCGCCTGCAGACGCATCGCTTCGGCGGTTTGCTTGGTTCCCGTAGTCCGAATCTCAATCGCCCGCACCAGGCACTCGGTGACCAGCAGCGAGATGTCGGTCTTGAAGTTCTCTTCCAGCGGGGCACGCCTCACCGACTGCAGCAGCGGTTCGATCCGCTTGACCGCGACGAAATGTTTCTGCGCCAGGGGATCGAGCAGGTAGTGGAGGTAAGCATGCCGGATCTGCGGCATCTTCAGAGGATCGGTTACGGTTGGGTCGGGCGACGGAAACACCACCACGTCATAGTCGGCGCCGTAATTGCGCGCATTGGCGTCGTTGGGATCGCCCAGGAAGTCCAGATACACCGTGAACGTGCGCCCAAGAAATCCACCGGATTGCAGCTTCAGGTAGATGTCGGTGTCAAACACCATCTTCGCCAGCGGCACGTGATAGCGATCCACCAGCGCGGCGTAGTTCGCACGGTGCCGCTCCCATATCGCGTGCAGCCCAGCCTTTTCATAGAACGGCTCCAGCACCGTTCCAAACCCCGCAATCGGCACCGCATCCGGAGGCAACTCGTCCTCCTTCACCCGCGGCAGAAACTGCGGAGGCCCCTGCAGGTACAACGCTAGCGACACGTACTGCGACAGATCGTGCGCCGCATCCTTGCCCATGTGTCCCGAGTACCAGTCGCACATCGCGGTCATGGCCGTCCGCGCGTCTTGGGAACTCCTGAGATTCTTCTCCACCTCGGCCCGGATGTTGAGCCGCTGCGCATCGGAAACATTGAGTCCGACGTTGTACCCGCACGTGTTCATCGCCGTCAGCACGGCGAACAAACTCTCGTTCGTATCCAGCGTGATCGGATTATTGTTGTCCGCCAGACACACCGGCGCCAGCAGCCCCAGCACGGCTGCCACAATCACACCTCGAAGCCCCCAACCCCTCAAGAGACTAAGGAAGAAACGACTCAGGAATCCCTCCCGCAACGTGGCCGTTCACGGCCACGATCTACTATCGAAAGATAGGCGGAGAACTCCTCTCAGTTTACGGTGTAGCCCGCAGAGGGTCAAACACAGAAGGGGAGAAGGGAAGGAGAGGGTCCCAGAGCGCCCGTGTCAAGATAGTAAACATGCGAGGGTGACGTGATCATGATCGTGGAAAGGCTGAAAATCTTGAGTGTAATGCGTGTTGGATGGGGAGTCGGATCAGATCATCTCTGCGCAACATATGTCATTTACAACTCAACTCAGACAGGGCGTCGCCATTGTTGCTGGGGCGCTGGGCGCGGAGTGGAGATGGGCGGATGTTGGAGGTTGATCGCCAACGGGAAACGCTCAAATGTGGAGTTAATCGAAAGCAATCGAAATTTGAGTGCAAACGCCTGATTTAAGAAACTGACTTTCGAGTTGCCCGTGATCGGAGTGCAATCCCGTCGTGTGCAGGGCGCGGCTAGATTCTCCACCGTCTGGACAGCCGTGCAAAGGTCACGAGCCAATGCAGAAACTCAACCATGGGCTGCTGGCTTAGGTCCGACGTGTCGAAGGTACCTCGTCCGGGGTGCAGAAAGTCACTTGCGCGAGAGCCCTACCTCCATCAGAATAATTCAAGTATTCGGGTCGGTGATTCTCCATTCCTCGGGTGACGATCAAGACGGGCCTCACGACTCCGGACGGGCGCGAAGAGCTGCTTACTGAATTTATCTGCGACCATCCGGACTGCCCTAATATTGCTACGCAGGTACTCGGAGTCCTGACGGAGATCCGCGTTATCGCGGTCGTTTGCGACGAGCACGCACGCAACCCTCAGTCCTAGAACCCTTCCACAAACCAATTAACTGGGTCACTTGTCGTTCACCCCGAACGCGCCTCGCTGCCCAAGGAACTGTCAGTTCTGACAGTTCTCTCGCTGACGCGGAACGACTAGCCTGACGTGAAATGGCACTTATTGCTCTTACGGTGAATCAAGCTAAGGGCTGACGCAACAACAACTGCTCACTGGGAGTCGGATAGCGATCATTATGCAGAGCTTGGCTGGCCGCTACTCCCGATGATCTGATCCCTTGCAAGCACTGTAATCATTACCTGTACCACTTAGGTGGCTGACGCCCCCGCACATTAGGCAGTTGTGTTATAGTTCTGATTGATAGATGCAACCAGTCGGAACTATAACATTATGAGACCACTTACCTTCGATCCCCAAGCCCTCCGCAAGCACTTGCTTCGCCACAAGATCGCCACCTTGCCGGAACTCAAAAACGCTCTCGGCACCACCGCGAACCTCACCGTGTTTCGCAAACTCAAGCTCCTCGACTACCTCTCTAGTTACACTCACCGCGGGCGCTACTATGCCCTCCGTGAAACCGTCCGCTTCGACGATGCCGGCCTGTGGTCCCACGATGCGGTCTGGTTCTCCCGTCACGGCACGCTCGTCGCTACCATCGAATCCTTCGTCCATCAGTCCCCGCGCGGCTGCTTCGCCGACGAACTAGCTGACGCACTCCATGCTGAGGTGCAAGATCCTCTCCACGATCTGGTCCGCGAGGGACGTTTGCGCCGCGCAGAAGTGGCTGGACGCTTCCTCTATACTTCCCCCGATAGCCGGCAGGCAAGGGATCAGATCCGCACTCGACAAACCGCCCTCTCCGTTCCTCTGGTAGTCGACGCCTCCGCTCTCCAGATTTCTCCCCATGAACTCCAGGCCGCCATTCTGCTGTTCTACAGTTTGCTGGACGAGCAGCAACGCCGCCTGTTCGCCGGCCTAGAATCCATCAAGCTGGGGCACGGCGGCGACCGTATCTTGGCCGAATTCCTCGGCCTGGATCCACACACGGTCGCCCGCGGGCGCCAGCAACTGCTCGAGCAGAAGGTGAGGCCGGGACGCATCCGCCGCTCCGGCGGTGGACGCCAACCCGCGGAAAAAAAAACGCCGACATCGTCACCCTAATCGAGTTCCTGCTCGAATACGACACCGCCGGTGACCCCATCACCGGCTTGAAGTGGTCGCGGCGAACCACCGCCAAGATTGCCATGGCGCTGACTGACTTCGGTGTCCTGGTTAGCTCCAACACCGTCGCCCGCCTCCTCCATCAGATGGGCTATTCCCTTCGTGTCAATCACAAGAAACTCTCCACCGACCACAGTCCCGATCGCAACGATCAGTTCCTCTACCTCGGCGATCTTCGAAACCGATTTCAACGCCGCGGTCTCCCCATCATCAGCGTCGATACCAAAAAACGTGAACTGGTCGGCCCTTTCAAAAATCCCGGCGCGCGTTGGGATCTGTCTTCCCGCTGGGTCAACGATCACGACTTCCGCTCCGATTCCACTGGCGTCGCCATCCCTTATGGCATCTATGATCTGCTCGCCAATCGAGGCTCTGTCGTGGTCGGCGTCTCCCATGACACACCCACCTTCGCCGCTCACGCCATCGCACATTGGTGGTGCCAAGAGGGATTGCTCCGCTATCCACGCTCCCGGCAACTTCTTATATTGAGCGATACCGGCGGCAGTAACGGTTATCGTTGCCGCGCTTGGAAAACCCAACTCCAGTCCCAACTGGCCGATTCCCACGGCCTAACCCTCACCGTCGCTCACTACCCCACGGGAGCTTCGAAATGGAACCCCATCGAGCATCGGCTCTTCTCTGAGATCTCCAAGAACTGGGCCGGCGAACCGCTCGACAGCTATCACAAGATCCTCCGCTTCATCCGCTCCACCAGAACTCAAACCGGCTTGTCGGTCAACGCTCACCTCGACCGTCGCCACTATCCAACCGGCACGGAACCCACACCCGAACAACTTCAGGCACTTCGCATCAGGCCTCACGAAATCCTGCCCAAGTGGAATTACACTATCTCACCCAATCTGTGAAATTGTTTTTGCGTCAACCCTAAGGAGTCTATTCCTCTCATTGATCCTCAACGAATGCTTTGGCGAGAGGCGGCGAAATCGGATCTCTTATCTCGCAGGCGCACGCGCGCGGTGCTGGCCAACATTTTGGTGAGTTCATCAGTTCATCGGAATCGTGGTAATAGCGCAGCTCCATAACGACACCGGCTTGTCCTTTGCAGGCGGTCAGCACGTTCCACAGGTTGACCCAGGCTTCGTCCCCCACTCCCGGGTAAGGCCGAATGGGAATACTGGCCTTGGGCATGTTATGGGACAACTGCTATAAGCAGTCTTCTTTTCCTGCACCCGTCTCCTGCTGCCCTTCCACAACGACTCCGTGCGAACCCAGTCGTGCGGGGCATCTCCTCTGTAATACAGCCGGTGGCACCAGCGTCTGCTTGCTCAGCCCCTCGTG
>DATDGW010000608.1:0-4192 GCA_036521895.1 Candidatus Sulfotelmatobacter sp.
AATGTCGAGCGGGTCGAGGCGTAGCCAAGCGGCTTGCCTGAGATATTTGTGAAGAAGGTCTCGGCGAATCGGTTCCCTAAAACCTCTCCTCTTTTGACGAGATATCTTCTCAGGCGGTGCGCCGTCGTAGGATGTAGAACAACATTGCGCGACTTGCCAAACTTCGTTTCGTTGATCGACAGATAGGGCGGGTTGGCCGTTAACTTGGCGTCCTCGATTTTCAGTCTGAGGACTTCCCCAATGCGCAAACCGGTGCTCGCCAACAGCCCAATCATGGTGCGGAGAGTCAGCGGACGAAAAGTCTCAAATAGGCGGAGACGCCGCGTTGCCCCCATCAACCGCACAATCTCGCGCTCAGAGAATATGTGAGGTGTCCGTCGATGCCGTCGGAACTTGAATATTTTGTCTGGCACTTCCGTCTCAGGTTCGAAAGCGCGTACCTGTTGTAAGAATGCCCGCAGGACATAGAAACGATGTTGGCCTCGATATGGATGCTGCGGATGACTCTCGGCAGCTAGCCAATCGAGAACATGTGCGGCACGAATCGGCCACGGACAGCCATGATGATTCCAGAAAGCAAGGAAGTTCCTGAGAAGTTTCTCTTTGTGGCGTAGCGATCTGCGGTCGAACGCATCGTAATGCGGTTCCGCCTCGGCCATCGTGCGTTTTAACTCCAAGAACTCTTCCAGGTATGTCGACAACTTCGTGATGTTCATCGTGCACCTCCGGGCCAGGGCAGGGCGACGTGCATCAGTGATTTCATATCGAGCTTGGCGTAGATGAATGTTGTCGTGATGGACTTATGCCCGAGCACGTCAGCGACATCCTTGAAAGATGCGCCGGCGTTCACCATCTCTGTGGCAGCGGTGTGGCGAAGAGAATGGGCACCGCGGTCATTGATACCCGCAAGCCCAAAAACGTAGCGAACTGAGTTGAGAACGTGGGTGTAGCTGCGTTCTGCCGTGAACGGCGGCCTCAGCGGCTCAAATACTCGTTCAGGATTCGCGCGACACTTACGCAGATGAGCGACGAGCCCTCGGCCCACATCTTGCGGAAGAGGGAGGATGCGATCATTGTACGTTTTCGTGCAGCGAACTTTCAGGCAGCCATTTTCCCAGTCGATATCGCTCGGGGTAAGACCAGCCACCTCCTGTACGCGTAGTCCGAGACGCAAAAACAAAAGCAATAGAGCTCGGTTGCGAAAGTGTCTCGATTTTTGCCCGCGGCATGCGGCACGAAGAGCATTAGCCTGCCCGTGCGAGAGATTCTTCGGTAGACGTGCATAACTGTGATTGGCGACTTTGGGTAAAGCTCCTTCCCAGCCTTTGGGAATCTGCCCGACTTCTGATACCTAACCTATGCACGGAATTTGAGCAGATGGAGGAATGCTGAGGTGTTGGACCATTTGGGGCCCCTGGAAATCCTGTTGTAAAACAGAGAAGCCGCGAAGTGTTCGCTTCGCGAGCCGATTTCCAGGAGGACACCCAAAAGGTGAAGAACAAGAAAAAGCATAACGACAAATCCCGCATCCAGCAAGGCTTTCCAGCAGATATCCGAGAACCCAATAAAATTGGCGCTTCCACGCACTATGACTTCAGAGGCCGCCATCTCACTCCCTACGGCGGCCTGTTTCCGGTGGCCACGATGTTGGAGAAACTGGGCTTCCAGAATTTAGTCGCGGAGACTCTGACGGTAAAGCGAATTCCACGAGTCATGACCATCTATCAGTTCGTGCTGGGGATGGTGTTGGCCCTGTACGTGGGGTTCGCCCGCCTCAATCACATTCGTTTTGTGGCCCAGGATCCCATGCTGACGGGAATCCTGAAGGTGTCCGAGCTGCCGGGGCAGAGCACCTTCTGGCGGTTTCTAGCATCGCTGCATCTGAACGTGGCGGGCCAACTGCTGCAGCTGCAGCGCATCCTACGCGAACGGGTGTGGGAAGCAGCCAACGTAAGACTGAAGTCGATCACTCTGGACACCGACACCACCGTGCACACGGTCTATGGCCGGCAGATGGGTGCCCGCAAGAGCTATCACCCGAAAAACAAAGGAAAGAAAAGCTTTCAGCCCATACTTACTTTTCTGGCCGAGACGCGCGAGTACATTTGGGGGGAATTGCGCAATGGCGATCGGCCCGATGGGAAGCACATCGCGCGCCATCTGCAGAGTGTCTTCGCCGCCTTACCCCGATGCATTCAGACGATCTTCGCGCGGGCCGATGCTGGCTTCTATTGTTGGGAAGCCGTCGAAGCCTACGAAAAAGCGAAGGCCCACTTCATCATCGTGGCGCGTAAGACCGTGCGTCTACTAGAACGACTGCAAACCGCCGACTGGAAGCCCGCGCGCAAAACGGACGCCAATGAACAGTGCGAATTCTGGTATCAGCCGGAAGGTTGGGGCCAGGCGTACCGCTTTATCGCTTTGCGCTATGAGAAGAAGGACAAGGACCCGCAACAGCGCGAGCAGTACCAACTCTTCGACACTCCGGAGTATACCTATCGGGTGTTCGTGACGGACATAGACCAGCCCATCTACCTACTGGTGTGGTTCTACCGTCAGCGAGCGGGAGCGGAGAACCTGATCCAGGAAGCCAACAACGATGCCGGATTGGCGGCGCATCCTTCCGGGCGCTGGGCCGCCAACTGCGTGCATTTTCAACTGGTGATGCTGGCTTACAACCTGAATTGCTGGTTATTGCTGTTTCAGCGGGAAGAGGGAGTGCCGGCGGAGGAACTTCAGCATACGACGTTGGCTACGGCGCGTCTGCGTTTTCTGTTTGTGGCCGCCAAGATCTGGAAGCACGCTGGGCGAGTAGGAATCAGCTATAGCGACCAATATGCGGAGCGTGGATTATTTCAGCGGTTGATGAAACGCCTTCGGGATATCGCGACTGGACCGGCAAGTTTCTTGCCGGTGCTCGCCAGGCCGCTGACATGCTGATTGGTGCATTAATTTCTATGCACGACTAACCCAGGAAATACAGACACTTACAGCGAAGGGAGCACAGGAGACGACAAAAGAAGAAACTTAGCGGGCATACCAACCACGATCCAGCAAAAACGATGAGGACCAGAATTCAGCAGGCGGCCTCAGAAAGGCCGGATTCTATGCATAGGTTAGGTGATAGATACCGGAGAACGCTTCTCAGAATCGTCAACCAAGCTCTCTGAGTCTCGCGACTAGATAGGCGCGTGAACTCCCCCTTCAGGAAATCTACAAGGTCAGTGAAGCGAAGCTCGCTCAGGATGATTTTCCCGTCTGGAAATCGAAACGTCAGGAACCTGCAAACGACGTGTCGATGCAGCTTCCGGGTGGAAGCCGCCAATCCGCGAACACGAAAAAGATAGTTCCCATACTGCGAGCAGAAATCTGGGATGGAACAACCGGTAGTGATGGACTGATGCATCGCGCTCCTCCTCTCGGCTAGCTGCCGAGCCGGAAAAGTGTGGCCGCACTATGTCAATCGCCGCAACTCAGATACGTCGAATTGAGTGGGCCTTCCGGAGTCACTCGAAGCTGAGTTCACATAGTCCAGCTATTCACATTCAGCCTGCACAACGTGATGCTCATCGCTTTGCAGAAACCGAGCGCCAGTCATGTCGGTGATGCCAGCAGAATGCTCAAGGCAATTGCCAATGAAAATGACCTGACCAGGACCACCCTGCAGCATATCAAGGGCGTCCTGAGCGGAATTTTCACTCACGCGAAGAATGAAGGTGCGTTCGATGGTGCGAATCCCGTGCGGGACGTCCATATTCCGGGTAACGCCCGTGAACCAGGTGAGACGTACGCGTATAACCTGAATCAGATTTGTCGAATTCTGGATTCTCTGCCACTGCTGCCCAAAGCAGTCGTCGCAACGGCGGCCTATGCTGGCCTCCGCGAAGGCGAATTGCGAGGGCTCGAATGGACGGACTACCAGGGCGATGCTCTAAGCGGTCAATTTGGAAAACCTTTACCAATAAGCCGAAAACACGGGCGAGCGCAAACCCTGTCCCGGTTATTCGGCATTTGGCGGAAATCTTGAGTGCGTATCGCAGTTCCGTGGGTAATCCCGCCACAGGAGTGATGTTCCACTCCGGCGGTGGCGAACCGATGGACCTCGACAAGTTGGCTCAGCTAGTCATCCGTCCGGTTGTAGAACTGATAGGAATGGAATGGTATGGCTGGCATGGCTTCAGGCGTGGCATCG
>DATDGW010000609.1:0-2753 GCA_036521895.1 Candidatus Sulfotelmatobacter sp.
CTTCAACAAAGTGGGATCGGTCGATTGAAGCCCGGCGATCCGTGCCTTGTAGAAATCTGACAAATCCGCTAACTCTCCAGACGGATCTCCGTGATAAGGATTGACGTTGTGCGCGTTGCGAACAACGAGCCACTCTCTTCGGCTTGCAACTACCACCTCCCTCTCAGAATTGTTAGCTGGGTCCAGTCGCTTTCGATAGGCATCAGATGTTTCCCGGTCGAGCCTAGCCAGATCCTCGTTCTTGCAGATAGCCTCCTCAATGGACAATTCCTTAGGCTTCGAGCAGTCGAAGCTCGCCATAAACAAGGGCGGAGTTGAAGGTGTCTGAGTCGAAAACGACTCGGCGCAGAGTGCAAAGAAGATTACCGCAAGCAAAATCGGCAGCGTTATGACTGCGCAACCGTGCCGGAAACCCGTGCACTTCGGAGTCTGGGACAAACGAGTCATTACCGGAACCGACTACCTCGGACGACGAATCACCTGCTATAGGTCGGACTCAACTCCCTCAACCGGGCTACAGTCTCCGGAACGAGGGCGAGGGCAAAGTCGATATCGGCGTCCGTCGTTTGCTTGCCCAGGCTGAAGCGGATGCTGGCTCGGGCCTGATCGTTCCGCAGGCCCATGGCTACGAGCACGTGCGACGGCTCGATCGCGCCCGACGAGCATGCAGCCCCTGTCGATACGGCAACGCCCTTCAGATCCAGCGCGATGACCATTGCTTCGCCGTCGATGTGGTCGAAGTGAATGTTCGTTGTGTTGGGCACTCGTGCTGCGCCATCGCCATTCACTCCCGCATCCTCGACCTGGGCAACGATTCCCTGCTGCAAGCGGTCGCGCATCGCGGCCATCTTGATGTCGTCGCCGCGGTCAAGCGCTGCTTTCGCGAGCTTTGCAGCTTGTCCCAGACCCACAATTCCAGGGACGTTCTCCGTCCCGGCGCGACGCGAACGCTCATGCCGCCCACCGTAAAACAAAGGCTGAAGGCGAGTTCCCTTTCGGACGTAGAGCGCTCCCACTCCCTGCGGTGCGTGAATCTTGTGACCAGAGATCGAAAGCGCATGACAACCGATTCGCGTTAGGTCAATTGCGACCTTGCCTGCTGCCTGCACCGCGTCGGTGTGAAAATAAACTCCGGCTTCGGCTGCGATCTTTCCGATCTCCTCGACCGGTTGCAGAACTCCCGTCTCGTTGTTCGCCATCATCACGGAGATCAGCTTCGTGTTCGGACGCAGGGCCCGGCGCACATCGGCCGGATCCACGAGACTGCGACCATCTACCGGCAGAACCGTCACTTGCGCGCCCATGTCTGCCAAGTGCTTGCAGGCCAAGAGCACGGCATGGTGCTCGATGCTCGACGTTATGACGTGGTCACCAGCGCCGACCAGTCCTGCAATCGCCAGATTATCGGCCTCCGTGCCACCGCTCGTGAACACGATCTCCGAGGCGCGGCAATCGAGCAATGCGGCTACTGACTCGCGCCCGTCTTCGACCGCCGCCCGAGTCTGCTGCCCATGATGGTGGATCGACGAGGCGTTGCCAAACTGCTCCCAAAAATAGGGGCGCATGGCCTCGAAGACCTCGGGCAGAACCGGCGTAGTCGCGTTATTGTCGAGGTAAATGCGGTGCATACAGAACCCACTTCTATTCTACATTGCGGGACATTGGCCGGGACTTGCCGTCGGCCTGACCCGGACGGTCAAGCCAGCCGTCCCCACATGATCCGTGGGCTGTTAGCGCTGTTCGATAGGGACGTAGGGGCTGGGATACTCGGGGCCCAGGTATTCTGCGCGAGGGCGAATCAGGCGGTTGTCGTTGAGTTGCTCGATCACGTGGGCGGCCCAGCCACTCACTCGGGAGACGGCGAAGATGGGAGTGAACAGATCCACATCAATGCCGAGCGTGTGGTAGGTAGAAGCCGAGTAAAAATCGACGTTGGCGTTCAGCTTCTTGTCGGCCTTCACGAACTCTTCAATCTTGTGCGAGATCTCAAACCACTTGGGCTGCCCGCTGGAGGAACCGAGGTCGCGGGACATGGCGCGCAGATGCGTGGCGCGCGGGTCTTCGGTGTGATACACGCGATGGCCAAAGCCTGGAATCTTCTTCTTCTGGGCCAGCATGCCCTTCACATACTCGATGGGGTCGGCCCCGGACGCGTCAATCGCTTCCAGGATCAGAAACACCGCTTCGTTGGCCCCGCCGTGCAAGGGTCCCTTCAGGGCGCCAATCGCCGAAGTGATGGCGGAGTGCATGTCCGACAAAGTTGCAGCCGTAACGCGCGCGGCGAAAGTCGACGCGTTCAGTTCATGGTCGGCGTGCAGGATTAGCGCGATATCGAGAGCACGCTCAGCCGTCGGCGACGGTTGCTTCCCGTTCAGCATGAGTAGGAAATTTGCGGCGTGAGAAAGCGCGCGGTCGGGCTCGACGACGGCATGTCCCTTACGAATCCGGTCATAGGCGGCGACGATCATCGCGATTTGCGAAGTGATTCGAATGGCCTTGTCTACGTTGGCCTTGGCGTCGTTGCTCTTCTCCTGCGGATCGTAAAACGACAGCGCCGAGACCGCAGTGCGCAGCACGTCCATCGGAAGGGCGGGGCCGGGCGCGTTGCGCAGCAGGGTGATGATGGATGCATCCAGCTTGCGCTCTTCAGCCAGGCGCTCGTGTAACTCGCGGAGTTCTCGGCGATTCGGCAGCTTTCCGAACCACAGCAGGTAGCAATTCTCCTCAAAATTCGACTGGCGGGCCAGTTCGTG
>DATDGW010000610.1:0-2644 GCA_036521895.1 Candidatus Sulfotelmatobacter sp.
ATCGTATGAAAACCACTGTCAGGCCGGTTTGGCAACCGAGCGAGTCAGGTTCGGCGGCACACCCAGGTGTTTTGAGCCCCAGCCGCACATAGCCTCCATGACGGGAATCAGTTCGTGGCCGGCATGGCTCAACATGTAATGGACGCGCGGGGGCACGGTCTCTTCCGCCACCCGTTCGATGACGCCGTCGCGCGCCAGCTCACGGAGTTGAGACGCCAGAACCTTCTCTGTGATCCCTGGCAAAAGATCGCGAATCTCCGCGAAGCGACGCGAACCAAACGACAGGCGCCAAACGATCAGAACCTTCCATTTCCCCGCGAAAACGTTGGAGGTAGCCTGCACCGGGCACCCGAAATGGTTTTTCATGGGACCTCTCCTGGGCTTACCCCAAGTGTAGCTTACAAAATAGTGCGTACTTCCCGGCGCCGCATGTCCATGATATGTTCGAGATCGCAGCCAGCCTTCTCGGGAGCGCATCGCATGGCAACCACGCTGACCTTGGACCAAATGAAGCAGTGTGTGAGAAATCACTTCGAGGATTTTGTTAACCGGCGTAACGCCGCTGTGATCCACAAAAACATGACGTCCGACTTTTACGTTCACGATGGACCGGGCGGGAAACCGGCCGGTGTGGATGCGGACGAAAAAATGATGACTGCGATGTATCAGTCGATGTCACTGCTGTCCAAAACAGGACACGCGTGAGCGAGTGGTGGTTGAAAGCAGGCGGGTTGTGGGACGGGATTGAGCGTCTTCAGGATGAGGTCTTCCTGTCTGGATTGTGCAAGCCTGTCCAAGTCATCCGAGAACCAACGCCAATTGTTCCGGCGGGGGGATCAACGGCGGGGTTTGCATCGGATCGTGGAGCCACTTGGTCAACTCCCGGTAGGTAAAGAGGTTCAGGCGTAGCATAGATGCCAGGTTGGACAAAGACCAGTTGGCCTTGGAGAGGTGGTGCAGCCATTTGAGCAAAAGGAGGGCGATCAAGGCTGTCCAAATCTGGATGCGCAAGGCGTTTTCGCTGGTGCCGACGAAGGTCTTCACGGTCAGGTTCTGTTTCAGCGCTTTAAAAAACAGCTCTATTTTCCAGCGTTCTTTATAGATGGCAGCAATCGTTGTGGCGCCGAATTCCAGCAGGTTGGTAAGCAGGACGATTTCCCGCTCGTTATCGGCATCCCAAACCACCACGCGGCGCAGCGAGCCGGGACAGTCGGTCTGGGCCTTTGCGCCGGTGAGGCGAACGATCTGGTCAGCACGGATATTGCGATTCTCCGGGGTCGCCAATTCCGCTTCGATGGCAAAGGCGGCATTGTCTTTGAGACGGGTAACGAAGAAAACCCCGTCGATGGTCCAACGGCCGAACAGAGCGTAATCAGTGTAGCCGCGATCCATGGCAACGATTGAGCCCGGGTTCAGCGCGAAGGAATCGGCCAGCTTGACGTCGCTACGCTTGGCTTCGGTGAGCAGCACATAGGCCGGCAAGTAATCGTCATGGTCCAGCAGCACGTGGGCCTTCACTCCACCCTTGGCACGCCGGAATTTGGCCCAGGGAAACAGCGTCAGGCACAGCGAGATGGTAGTCGAGTCCAGCGACAGAAGCTTGTTCTTGAAACGGAACTTGTGTTTCCTGCCACCCAGCGCCTGCTGGTCGCGGAACCGGGCTGAGGCGGTCCAGAACAACTCTTCGAACAGTGCCGCGGGACGGTGTTCGTTGGCATAGGACAGCGTCGAACGGCACGGAGCTTTGGCGATGCCCAGATGCACCAAGCGGCCCAGACAGCAGGACAGCCCGTTGCAGATCTCGCGCAAGGAGTCGGCCCGGCCGAGTTGGCAAAACAGCATCGAGACAAACTGCGTCCAGCAGGTGAACCCCTTGGCCGCGCGCTCGCCGCCATGTTTCTTGACCAGTGCGGCAAACTCAGTCCGTGGAAAATGCTGGAGCAGTTGATTGAAGAGGCTGGCTACTTGTACGATTGTCTTGCCCTCCTTGTGAGTGACGTCTGGCGAAGCTCCGGCCAAGGAACGATTCGCCAACGTTCATTATAGGAAGGCTTTTCTTTTGGCTATCTCACAGCGGAAACTGTCTTGGACAAGGGTGGCCGCGACTGTAACCCTCCTGCCCGTGCGCTATGTTGGACTCTGCACCCCCGGGTTTCTGCCGCTGTCCTACACCTGAGCAGCTTTCAGGGCGGCGAGGACGCGATCGTCGCGAAACGGGACCCTCCGGATGCGGACGCCGGTTGCGTCGTATATCGCGTTCGCGATCGCGGCGAGCATGGGCTTCAGCGCCGCTTCCCCGGCTCCATAGGGGGGCAGGTCGTGACGGTTTGGATTCGGGTCGCCGTTGACCAGCACAACATCGATACGTTCGGGGACGTCTGCGTGACGGAGAGTGGGATAGGACATCCAATCCACGTTTGTAATCTTCTCCGTGTTAAACCGGACTTCTTCGTGAACCGCTCGACTTAGCCCATGCAGCATGGCGCATTCCACCGTGTGACGCAGGCTCTGCGGATTCACCACCAAGCCGCAGTCATGAGCACACACCAGCCGCTTCGCCCATACATGACCGGTCTCGCGGTTCACCTCTACCTCCGCGATCTGCGCAACAACCGTCTGGCCACGGAACGCGTACGCGATACCG
>DATDGW010000611.1:0-1801 GCA_036521895.1 Candidatus Sulfotelmatobacter sp.
ATATGTTTCGGCTGACTTCGTCGGTCCAGGCTCGTACTTTAATACTCTATACACGGTATTCAACTCGGACATGTACCCGAATGGCTATCCTCCAGCGAAGCTGCCTTAGCAACCTGTGGTAAAAGTCTCACAATCTCGCCCAGACATGTGACCTCGGAAATGTTTCAGCCGTCATAAATAGCATGGCCATGGGCAAGCGCAAACCGAAGCAGGAACCGCTGTTCTTCAGCGCTCAAGAGGTCCCCAGAGCGGCGAGTCATCCGTTTTATGCCAAGGTCAATGAGATCTTGGAGCGGAATAGGGTCGACAAACGGTTGGAGTATCTGTGCAAGCGTTTCTACGAGCCGGCCATGGGCCGACCGAGCATGGCTCCTGGCGTGTACTTCCGGATGTTGCTGCTCGGCTACTTTGAGGGGATCGATTCGGAACGAGGGATTGCATGGCGGGTAGCCGACTCGTTCTCTTTGCGGGAGTTTCTGGGATTCAGTCTGACCGAGTCGACGCCGGACCACTCGACTATTTCGCGAACGCGCCGGTTGCTGCCTGTGGAAACGCACCAAGCCGTGTTCCGTTGGTTTGTGAAAGTGCTGGGCGAAGAAGGCTTGATCGATGGCCAGACGATCGCCATCGATGCGACCATGCTGGAAGCCAATGCGGCGATGCGCACGATCCAGCGGCGTGCTGACGGGCGCAGCTATGAGGAGTATTTAAAGGATCTGGCCAAAGCGGAAGGCATGGAGGAACCCACTCGCGAGCAGGCGGCGCGCCTGGACCGCAAGCGTAAGAAGAAGATGTCCAATAAAGATTGGAAGAGCCCAACGGACGTCGACGCGCGGATCGCCAAGATGAAGGATGGCCGCACGCACTTGGCCCACAAGGCCGAGCATGCCGTGGATGTGTCGAGCGGCGCGATTGTGGCGATCACGCTGCAAGCGGCGGATCTGGGCGACACCACTACGATTGAAGCAACCTTACAGCAAGCGCACGCCAACGCGACGCTGATCAACGAACGCGGCGTCGAAGAGGTGGTGGCCGACAAGGGATATCACAGCGGTCCCGTTCTAGTCGAACTGAAAGAGGAGGGTGTGCGCAGCTACATTCCGGAGCCGGAACGCGGGCCGAGGAAATGGGGCGGCAAGGAACAAGAACAAAAAGAAGTGTATGGGAATCGGCGGCGGATGGGTGGACGTCGAGGCAAGGATCTCCAAAAGCTGCGCTCGGAGTTGGCCGAACGGAGCTTTGCTCATATGTACGAAACCGGCGGGATGAGACGAACGCATCTCAAGGGTCGCAAGAACATTCTCAAACGGCTTCTGTTTCACGCAATCGGATTCAACTTGGGGCTGTTGATCCGAACGTCTTCCGGAATCGGAAAACCGAGGACCCTGCAGGGCTCCCCGGCGACGATTTCGCTCGTTCAGACCGCTTGGGAGTCAATCTGCGCGGCCTGGACCATCTTCACTATGTGCGACGAACCTTCATTGGGACTTTCACTCGCCCTTCGGTGATTCTCTGCCTGACCCAACTTTTCGAAGTTTACAGACTTGCACCACAGGCTGCTAAGCCGCCACAAGCGGCTTTGCCTTTGGGCCGGCGCTTTGCCCGAGCCGTAGCGTAGCGGAGGCGGCGGTGCCCCCGGTTTGCCCCCGGAGGGGGAAACGGAAAAGGGGGAGAATCAAATTCCTTGCTGCCGCAGGCCGATTTCTTCATACCGCCCGCTCCTTCTTCGCCGCGGGGTTCAACGATTTTCCGTGGGCATCAAACCGCCCCACGGTGTGGGGTCCCCAACGAATCGATACCT
>DATDGW010000612.1:0-1548 GCA_036521895.1 Candidatus Sulfotelmatobacter sp.
CTTTTAGATTTGATGATCTCAAGGGAATGCGGCGCCGTGCCAATGGACGCAGCAACACGCGCCGATCTGATCGATCTCACAGCCCGCGTCATAGCAGCGGTGTTTCACGAGGAGGGAAGAGGAAATGACAGAGCTCTTGCACAATCCCAAAATCAAACCGGAGCATCTGGCTCGCAAGGCGATCGTCTACCTTCGGCAATCCAGCGACAAACAAGTACGGCAGAATAAGGAAAGTCAGCTCCTCCAGTATGCGATGGCCGAACGGGTGCGTGCGCTGGGCTGGCAGGAGGTCGAGATCATCAATAATGACTTGGGATCGAGCGCGGGCCTTGCCGCCGCCCAGCGGGAAGGCTTTGAGCGCGTCCTCAGCTCGGTAGCGCTGGGAGAGGTCGGAATTGTCAGCAGCCGAGAGGTATCACGGCTATCCCGAACGGACAAAGATTGGTGTCGGCTGTTGGAGGTATGCCAGATCTTTGGAACGCTAATCGCTGACGAGCAACAGGTCTACGATTTGAATTATCTCGACGATCAGTTGGTGTTGGGCATCAAAGGCACACTCAGCGTCGTCGAGCTCAAGGTTATACGCCAACGAATGTTGGCAGGGCAGGAGGCCAAAGCGCGCCGCGGCGAACTGTTCAAAAGGCTTCCGATTGGGTATGCCCGCGACCCCGTGGGTAAGATCATGTTTCATCCCGACCGACGGGTCTGCGAAGCGATACAGCTCGTGTTCGCCAAGTTTCGAGAACTGTGGAGCGTGCGTCAGACATTCCAATGGTTCCGTGATCACGACCTGGAGCTACCGGTCAATCCCATACAGGGAACGCGGCTGATCTGGAAGATTCCTTCGCAGAGCCTAATCCGCGACATTTTACGCAATCCCTTCTACGCCGGTGCCTATGTTTGGGGACGGCGTCCGGTAACGACTTTGCTGGTGGGCGGCCGGCTCGAGAAACGTCAGAGCGCGATGCGCCCCGCCGAAGAGTGCCGCGTCTTCATCCGCGATCATCATGTAGGTTATATTGATTGGGCAATCTACGAAGAGAATCAGCGAATGATACGGCGCAATTCGGTGAACTGGGAGGGGGACGAATCGATGGCGGCGATTCGCGCTGGCCAGGGTCTTCTGGTCGGACTCCTGCGCTGCGGACATTGTGGACGCAAGCTGCATGTACGGTATTGGGGCGGCCGCGGCACCCATGCGCGCTACCTTTGCAAAGGCGACTACGATGATGGCGGGCAGTATTGCATCGGCTTCGGCGGCAGCTCGGTAGACCGGTGCGTAGGACAAGAACTATTAAAGGCGATCGCGCCATTGGGGGTGGAAGCCAGTCTGCGGGCTCTCGAAGAACTGAGTGCCGGCGGCACCGCTCAACGTGCCGCCCTGTCCCGCAAGCTCGAGCAATTGGCATATGAGGCGAGGAAAGCCTTCGAACAGTACGACGCGGTGGATGCCCGGAATCGACTTGCAGCCAGGGAGTTGGAACGGCGGTGGGACGGAAAGCTGGAAGAGATTGAGGCAGTCAAGCAGCGGCTTTCCAGTCTCGAAAC
>DATDGW010000613.1:0-15376 GCA_036521895.1 Candidatus Sulfotelmatobacter sp.
CTTCTTCTCGATCACCGCATTGCGCCCCTTCGGCCCGAGCGTGATCTTTACAGCGTCAGCCAGAATGTTGACGCCGCGCAAAATCGCCTGCCGTGAATTCTCACCGGTTACAATTTGTTTTGCCATTAGACGTCACCCTCCTGGGTGATTGAACACTTCTGCCCGTCCGAAATCTTCGGTTCGGGTAAAACCTACTTCTTGCCGGATGCTGCTTTGGCGATTCCGCTGACTTTCACCAGGATTTCCTCCTCGCGGAGGATCAAATACTCATGGTCGTCGATATTGATGTCGTTGCCGGTGTATTTTCCGAACAAGATCCGGTCACCCACCTTCACATCGAGTGGGATGCGATGGCCTTTTTCAATCTTGCCGGCTCCGATGGCCATGACCTCGCCCTCATGAGGTTTTTCCTTCGCCGTATCGGGAATAATGATCCCGCCCTTCGCGGTTTCTTTCTCTTCCAGCCTACGTACGAGGACGCGGTCATGCAGGGGAGTGATATTCACAGTCATTTCTTTGACCTCCATTTAGTCCATTTCCAAAACTCGAACAATCAACTTCTTGTGGCTCTAGGCCAACACTACGGGCGGAAAATCTTCCGATTTTTCTGCCGGGCTACTTCCAGGTCATCCGTTTGCTTTTTCTGGCGTTCGGCTTCCCGACTAGGGCCTTCTTGCACCTCTAATTTCACAGCCTTCGCAATAGCTAGCTCAGCCTCTTGGCCCGCCCCCCCAAACGAAGAGACCTCTCGGCGTCAGGCTGCTGCAGCGCGGAAGTGACTGTCGGTTGATCCATGAGGGAAAGGGTCGGTGATCACAACGTATCCCCCTTGGGGGCGGATTGCAAGCTCCGGACAGCGGGAGAAGATGTTCTTTTTCGGGTCGTCATCGCTCGTCGTGTTCACTCAAATACGCGGCGACCGGCGAGCTCCGGTCGATACCACCGCTGCAATGGAGCAGGACTGGTTGGGGAAGCCGACGGAAGGCAGCCAGGGCCTCGCGCATATTGTCGTCGCTTGGCCGCTGGTAGTCGGTGCAAGGGATGCTCGCGACTTCGAGTCCGCGGTGACGGTAGTAGCTGAGCAAGCACCCCGGATGTAGATCGGGGCCCCCTCGCACGTAGTGCCGATCGAGTTGCGCCTCTTCGAGCAGCGAGATTATCGACCGAAAGCTCGCCCCGAGAATACGATCAACCCACGATTCCACGAGTCGCCTAAGCCATGACAAAATCACTCCTCCAACCACGATGCGAGGTACAATGATTTTGCCAGGTGAAACAGCAGCGGGCTCTGCAGGGATGCAATCATACCGAGGGATAGCTTGGTGGGCTCATCGAGACGATCACTGCGTCTGCGCGAATATCCTTCCCGCGCTCCTGCCAACCCGCATCGGATCGGTAGACCGCATGCCTTGAAAACCACCGCCCGAAGGACAGAATCTACGCTGCCGGAGAACGTTCCTTCCCACTTCACGCTGAGTCGGTACATTTGTAGTTGGCGCGCAGACTCGTGTGCATAGCAGCGCGGGGCGCGAGGAATGAAAGACTGCCCCGTGAAAGAAGGTTCCAAAATTCGCAAGATCGCGTTTGTCGGCGACTACTTGCCGCGCAAGTGCGGCATTGCGACGTTCACGTCTGACCTGCTTGCCGCCTTGGCAACTGCGCATCCCCAAAGCCAGTGTTTCTCAGTGGCGGTGAATGACATTAAAGGTGGCTACGAGTACCCAGAAGTAGTTCGCTTCGAGATCGAGGAGCAGGACTTGCCGTCCTATCTACGTGCAGCGGACTTTCTCAACATCAACAACGTGGACATCGTCTGCTTGCAGCACGAGTTCGGCATTTTCGGTGGGCCCGCCGGCGGTCACATCCTGGCGCTCCTGCGCGAATTGAGAATGCCTGTTGTCACAACGCTACATACCGTTTTGCGTGAGTCGAAAGGCGACCAACGGCGCGTAATGCAGGAGTTAGTCTCGCTCTCGACCCGGCTCGTGGTTATGGCTGAGCGAGGACGACAGATGCTACAGGAGAATTACCAGGCACCTCCGGCCAAGATCGATCTGATCCCGCATGGCATTCCCGACGTAGGGTTCGTCGATCCGACGTATTTCAAGGACCAGTTCGGTGTAGAAGGCAGGGTGGTGCTACTCACGTTTGGGCTACTCTCGCCGAACAAGGGGATCGAATATGTGCTCAACGCTCTGCCGCATATTCTGGCGGAGTTTTCCGACGTTGTTTACATTGTCTTGGGCGCCACCCATCCCAACGAACTGCGAGAGCATGGCGAAGCTTATCGGCTCAGCCTCGAAATTCTCGCCAAAAGGAACAAACTTGAGAAGAACGTCATCTTCTACAACCGGTTCGTAGACCCTGAAAATCTGAAGGAGTTCATCGGCGCCGCGGACCTTTACATCACGCCTTACCTCAACGAAGCGCAGATCACGTCGGGCACGCTAGCCTATACGTTTGGTGCCGGCAAAGCAGTAATTTCGACACCGTACTGGCACGCTGTAGAATTGTTGGCGGAAGGCCACGGCGTGCTGGTGCCGTTCGGCGACGCCGCGGCCATAGCGCGCGAGGTTATTGGCTTGCTGCGCGACGACACACGCCGTCATGCCATTCGTAAGAACGCCTACAGGCTCGGCCGTGAGATGGTCTGGAGCAACGTGGCACAGCTGTATATGCGTTCCTTCGAGTTGTCACGGATAGAGGGGGCGGCGCGGTCTCGAAAATTTCTTGCCACGAAGACGCTCGACCAAAAACCGCGGGAACTGCCGGAGTTGAAGTTGAGTCATCTCTCGCGGATGACCGATTCGACCGGAATCTTCCAACATGCCATTTTTAGCGTTCCAAATTTTTCCGAGGGCTATTGCACCGACGATAATGCGCGTGCGTATATCCTCGCAGTGCTGCTCAGTGAGTTGGGAGAGGACCCGGAGCGCGTGCGGACACTAGCCACCACTTACGCGGCTTTTCTCCATCACGCGTTCGATCCCAAGACAAAACGCTTCCACAACCACCTGAGTTTTGATCGACACTGGCTCGATGAACAAGGGTCAGAGGATTGTCAAGCGCGAGCGCTCTGGGCGCTGGGCGTGGGAGTTGGGCGTTCCCCCTATCGGAGCTTCCAGGTCATGGCTGGACAGCTCTTCGCGCTGGCGCTGCCTGCACTGACGGAGTTCACTTCGCCGCGCGCCTGGGCGTTGGGGCTCATCGGCATTCATGAATACCTGCGCCGGTTGCGCGGTGACAGCCTGGTCAACCAAACCCGTGAGACACTCTCTTCCCGGCTCATGGAACTTTTCGAAAGGACCGCCCAGCCGGACTGGTGCTGGTTCGAAGAGAATCTGACGTACGACAACGCGAAGCTCGCACACGCCTTGATTCTGAGCGGACGTGCAACCGGACAACAAGCGGTGTTTGAGCGAGGACTGGAGGCCCTGCGCTGGCTGGCGGAATTGCAAATCTCCGAGAAGGGTCACTTTCGAGCCATTGGCACCAACGGGTTCTATCGCCGTGGCGGCATGCGCGCCAACTTTGACCAGCAGCCCATTGAAGCGCAAGCAATGGCCTCAGCCTGTCTTGAAGCCTATCGCGCCACATCGGACCTCTGGTGGTACGAACAGGCGCAACGTGCCTTCGACTGGTTCATCGGCTGGAACGATCTCGGGTTGGAACTCTACTCTCCCAAAACAGGCGGCTGCCGCGATGGGTTGCACGTGGATCGGGTCAACCGGAACCAGGGGGCGGAATCCACCCTGGCTTTCTTGCTTTCGTTGACGGAAATGCGCTTGGCGCAAAATATGCTGACGAGTTTTAAGGAACCTATCGCCGTCGAAGAGTAACAACCGATTCCTGTCTCGTTTCCCTGGAGCACCAGCCCATGTCAATTCACGTCAAACGCGCGGCCACGATTCTCAAGCCCGACCAGTCCCGCGTTCTTCTGCGGCCATTCAGTCCGGGGGATCCCCCACGGGTAAGCAGGATCATCTCCAGGATCCTGTCGCTCCCGGAAAACCTAGTCGGTCCCCTCCTGGACGAAGTCTCCGCTGAATTCTCCCAGCGACACCAGCAGATCCGCAAACTCTTTTTGGAACGCTTTGAACAAGTCCGCGAGCTGCTGTTGACGGATGAGGAAGTCTCCGAACAAAGACGACTGTTGATCGGCTCTTATTTCCTGGCCGAATACTCTTTAGAATCCGCTGCGCTGTTCAATCCCTCCATCGTCCCGCACCCTGACCAAACTGACCTGCCATCCGGCGCTCTGCGTTTTATCCTCAGCTTGCGCGCGACCGGCGAGGGACACATTTCTTCAATCACTTTTCGGACCGGTATCATCCACCCCGACCGTCGGATCGAGGTGCTAAGGCCAACTGGCTTCCTCGCCGAGCCGCGTCAAATCCCGAACCCGCTGTACGAGAAGGCGCTGTTCGCGCGGAAACTCTTTGAACTGGGATTGACCAGCGAATTCACACGCCGGGTCATGAACAAGCTTGGGGAGTCGTTCGCACTGGAAGAGCTTCGCGCCAATCTCGAAGCCGAAGTGAAGGAGTCCCGCCTGTCGGATAGAAGGGCACAGGAACATCAGAAGGCCACCCAGGGAATTTGGATGCTGGCCCGGTCCAACTACGAAGTTCAGTTCGAGCCCGAACAGCAGCTATCCGAACGCATCATTTTCCCGGTCACTCCCTCGCAACGAAACGGCATCGAAGACGCCCGGTTCGTCTGTTTTCAAAACGATGACGGCACTCGCATCTACTACGCGACCTTCACCGCCTACGATGGCAAGGTCGTGGTACCAGAGCTGGTAGAGACTTCTGACTTCCTCCTCTTTCGATTCATCACCTTGAATGGTCCGGCCGCCGAAAACAAAGGCATGGCCATCTTCCCCCGGAAAATCAACGGCCTATATGCCATGCTTTCTCGCCAGGACAACGAGAACATCTACCTCATGTTTTCCGACAACGTCCACTTCTGGAATGAACGCAGGCTGCTCCTTAAACCTACTTTCCCGTGGGAACTGGTCCAGCTTGGGAACTGCGGATCCCCCATCGAGACCGATGCAGGGTGGCTGGTCCTCAGCCACGGTGTCGGCCCTATGCGAAGGTACTGCATCGGTGCGTTCCTCCTCGATCGCGATGATCCTGCCAAAGTGATCGGTCGCCTCCGCGAGCCTTTGCTCAAAGCCAACCAAAACGAACGGGAAGGCTACGTGCCCAACGTCGTTTATACGTGCGGCGCTCTCCTCCACAACGGCGAACTGATCATTCCTTATGGTATGGCCGATCACGCCACCGGTTTCGCAACCGTCCCACTCGATGAGGTGCTGGCTGCCATGAACTACGAAGATCGTTCAACAGCATGACAATTCCCAACAAAAGAGTGGCTGTCCTGTCGCCGGTAGCTTGGCGAACGCCTCCCCGGCAATATGGCGCCTGGGAAACGGTGGCTAGCAACATCACCGAAGGACTCGTCGCCCGTGGTTGGGATGTGACGTTGTTCGCCAGTAGGGATTCTGTGACCCGCGCTCACCTGCACGCCGTGGTTGACAAAGGATATGAAGAGGATTCCACCGTCGATCCCAAAGTAGCCGAATACCTTCACATCTCCGAAGCGTTCGAGCGTGCTGCTGAGTTTGACCTCATCCATAGTCACTACGACTTCATGGCGTTGACCTACAGCCGGCTGGTCAAGACACCGGTCCTCACTACCATCCACGGATTCTCGTCGCCCAAAATCATGCCCGTCTATCAGAAGTATCGTGACGGATATTTTGTTTCCATCAGCGACTCCGATCGCGCGCCGGGGCTGAATTACCTGGCGACAGTCTACAACGGGATCGACCTCTCGTTGTACCCGCTCCAGGAATCTGGCGGTGATGACCTGATCTTCCTTGGCCGGATTCATCCGGATAAGGGTGTCCATTTAGCCATCGAGGTCGCTAGATTGAGTGGTCGGCATTTGATCATCGCAGGAATCATCCAGGATCAGGTCTATTATCGGAACCAGGTCAAACCGCACATGGATTGTCAGAACATCTCCTATATCGGGCCGGTGGGCATGGCGGAGAAAAATAAATTGTTCGCGAGTGCCTGCACTTTAATCCATCTGAACACCATCCCAGAGCGGTTCGGACTGGTCCTGGCTGAAGCTAATGCAGCCGGCGTGCCCGTTATCGCCATGGACCTGGGCTCCTGCCGTGAGGTGATCAAAGACGGGCAGACGGGGTTTCTGGTCAACAACGTCAACGAGGCGGTGCGGGCCCTTGAACGCCTTTCTGAAATCGATCGCACTGCCTGCCGCCAACGGGTCCAGCAATGCTTTTCTATCAAAACCATGGTGGAGGCGTACGAACGGGTTTACTCTACGATTTTTGATTTGGAGGCGAAGAGACAGTCATGAAGCCGGACATTGTCAGACGATATGGCCACAACCCTGTCCTTACCAAGGCCGAGATCCCCTACCCAGTGGAAACCGTTCACAACGCGGCGGTCGTGAAGCATGAGGACGAATACATCATGCTTTTCCGCTCCCATCTCCGTACGGGACGGTCCATCATTGGTTTGGCACGCAGTCCCGACGGATTCCACTTCATCGCCGATCCACAGCCCTTTCTGATTCCTGCGCGGGACAGCCCTTTTGCCGCCTATGAAGAGTTCGGCGTGGAGGATCCACGCGTGACCCGACTGGAAGGGGAGTACATCATCACCTACAGCGCCTACTCGCGAAATGGAGTACGGATCGCCCTGGCCAAGACGAAGGACTTCAGTCAGGTGGAAAGGGTCTCCCTCATCACGCAGGCGGATTATCGGAATGTAGTGATCTTTCCCGAGAAGTTTGATGGACTTTATGCCCGGCTTGACCGTCCCCATTCGGAAATCGCCCCCTGGTCAATCTGGATTTCCTATTCTCCGGATCTATGCTATTGGGGACAATCTCAGCTCATCATCAAGCCTGAACCATATCACTGGGATGAAATGAAGATCGGTCCCGGCGCGCCGCCGATCAAAACGGACCAGGGATGGCTTTCCATCTATCACGGAGTTTTCCGAACGATGGATGGATCGGTCTATCGTTTGGGGATTGCTCTTCATGACCTGCTGAACCCGGCAAAGGTCATCGGCGTGGGCGACTCGTGGATTTTGCAGCCGGAAGATCCCTGGGAAATCACCGGATATGTCCACAACGTGGTTTTTACCTGTGGTGCCGTTGCGGAGTCTGATGGAACCGTGAAGATCTATTGGGGGGGCGCAGACACGGTCATGTGCGTGGGCGAAGCGAATGTCTCGGATCTGGTGGCCCTATGCCTGGACCACGGCAGACCGGCAACGTAAGCATGGCATTTCAAGAGTCCTACCTCCAGGTCCGGATGGTCTGGAGCTACTTCAACAACCTGGAGCAGGAACAGACAGAGGTTGCGCATGCGTCTCGGAGGGAATCACTTTGGGGGATGGCATGATTTCTATCGCGAACAACCTTTTAGCGATTAGCAGGATTAGGAAACGGGGTTGCGGGAAGTTTGAGCCGGATCGCTAACAACTTGGACCTACCACGCGCAATTATGCAGGTTAATTAAGTTTGACCAATTGTCCCTACCGAAAACTCCATTCAGCGGTTTTCAACGCAATGGAACAATGTTACGCAGCCTGCCATATCTTGTTGATTTTGAAGCCAGATGGAGTTTTTCCTAGGCACAGGGCCTGTAAGTAATCCGCTTTGGTGCAAATCTTTAATTGCGTTCTCAATGGATGTTCCTACAGCGCAAAACTTGCCATGGGGCTAGAACAGCTTTTCGCAAATAACAATCTTTCGTCCAAAAAACGCCAGCTTCAGTGCCGCTGCTCTGCGACCGGCTGGGTCGCAACCGCCGGCACGGGGGCGTGCAGCCCTCCTCCAAACCCTTGCCTTATGAGTTTGAAAATGGTGCGCCGATTTTCGAGAATCGTTTTAACCCATGCGAAGCGGCCCATCTGTGGGAAATAAATTCCCCGGAAACAGAGGCGCGCGATAAATATGTTGATCCGATAACCCAGCGGCTTGTAGTTGAGCGAATCTACCGCCTTTTCGATGGCCTCGGGACTGTAAGAGCTGGCCCAACCAATGCGCACCTCGCTGTGAGCTTCGTCAATGCTCATCTTCAGCGGCGTATGCGCCATCGCAAAGGGAATGAACTCTTGCCAGTGCTTAGGACGCGTGAGCCGCCCCGCGGCTTCCAGCCTTTTGTACAGTGGCGTCGCTGGCAGCGGGGTCATCAGGCCAAAGATCGGCAACCCCGGAGGCCACGTGCGAATCTCCTTCAGCGTTCGCTCCGCGACGCCAGGAGTGTCATTGTCCATGCCAAAAATAAAAGAAGTGATGGCGAAAACGTTGCGCCGGGCCAGCCTGTCAAGCACCACGGCATATTCACTCGGCTTGTTGAAGCCTTTTTTCACGTCGGCCAGATTGGCTGGATCGATGGATTCCATCCCGATGAAGATCCACTTGCCGCCCGCCGCCGCGATCAAGTCAACGAGCTCCTCATCGCGCAGCAAGTTGGCGCTGATTTGCGCGACCCAATGGACTTGTGCGTTAGCGGCGATGATGTCTCGCAGCAATGATTTCGTGCGCTTTACGTTGATGGCAAAATTGTCGTCGATGAAAAATACGGCAATCTGGCCGCCCTCCTCCTTCGCGCGCGCTTTTAGGAGCAAGAGTTCGTTCACCACACTCTCATTAGTGCGAAAGCGGATGGAGTCGCCAAAAAATCCAGTCACTGTGCAAAACTCGCATCCGTACGGACAGCCCCGCCCGGACTCCACCGGAATAATTCGAAACGTTCCCCAACCAGCCCCCACGCGCTTGAGCAGCGGATGCACGATGCCCGGGAGCAAGTTGAATTGCTCCAACTTGATTTTGTCCCAGGGAATCTCCGGATAAGGCTGCAGCGAAGGTTTGCGCTCTTGGCCAAAGTCGTCCACCGGCACGTAGATGTCCTTGAGCGTGCCGCGCACGGCATCTTCCACGATTCTGGGCCACGTCTCATCAGCTTCGCCAAGAGCAACCGCATCGGCATGGCGCGAGCCGCCGTCGCGCCCGAGCGCCTCGTCGGCCATTTCCGTGACGTGCGGGCCACCCATGACGACCTTTACTCCCGCGGCGCGCACCGCGTCCGCTATGCGATAGGCCTTGGCGATCATCCTGGTCATGGCACCGATACCGACCAGTCCGATATTTTCATCACGCACGTAGCGCGCGATACTTTCTTCATCCATGGGCTGCGCATTGCCGTCGATCAGCACTACTTCGTGGCCGGGCGGAGTGAGGGCTTGCAGGAGAAACATCCAAAGATGCGGCATGAAGTTGCGAGTCACACCATTGTCTGGGTTGTACAGGAGGATTTTCATTAAAAGGGAGTTTCCGTCTTAGAATCCAGGACGTCTCCCAAACAAACTATCGCGTCGGGCCTAAACACAGGATAAATGCAAGTGGATTTCCGTCCCTTGCCGGTTTCCGAAAAACCCCGTGAATCATTGCCGCAAGTCGAACAGAATCAGAGGGCGTAGTTCAGTCACACGACAGGCCGCTGCTACCTGCTATACTCCCCGTCAGTGTTCAAGAATTTCGATATCTGTCCCCACTGTAAGGCCAAGGGGCTTCCTGGCGCGCTGTGGCGGTTGAAGCTGGAAACTCCTGTGATCAACAGGTCCGACGGCTCCCGATTCCATCTTAGTCTATTTAGCGGCGCCGAAAACGTTCCTACACCGAGCGGCGGGATCGCTGGCAACAGGCTGCTAGGCGATTTTCGATGCGTACACGACGAGTTCGGTGATTCAGCTTCCCCTCCGATCGTCGTTCTCACGAATCCAGGTGACAGCCGTGAGGGTGTGCGGCGACAGTTGGAAGAAGCGGCCGACCAGTTGGCGGAAGTACTACAAGGCAATGTCCTGCCTTCTCAGCGGTACGACTTCGACGGCGTTGCCTTAGAGGCACGCGCGGACTGACCATCTCTGCTGAATAACGTGACGCTTCACGCGTAGTGATGCCTTCCCATCCATCCGCACATCACAGACAAACGCCTTGCGCCGTCGCCGCGACTCGCTGGCCTGAGCGTAGAGTTCCATTTCACCATGAGCGGTTCGCTGGAAGCCATACAGCATGCTACCATCCGGGCAATGGAACTCGTCTACGCGAGACAGGTTTTAGACTTGGCTGTCGAGAGTTTTGTCGCCGACACTGGCTCGCTTCAGGACCGCCTCTGCGCGGCCTACGTTTCTCACCTGATCAAACTTCGCGAGGAAGATTTCACGCCCGAATTGTGGATACGGTTCGGGAAGCTCAAAAGGGCGGTGACAATGTACGCCGCGAAGGGCGACGAAGGGGTGGTGAAGGCGAGCACATCCAAGATGACGGATAATGAGGCCAGTCAGTGGATCAAGGAAATCCTGTCGCTTTTCAGCGCGGTCGCAGGATTGGACGTGATGTCGAGGACTCGGATCAGTTGACGAGTTCGGCTGGTGTTTCGGACCTGGAAACAGCGGGTTAGGCGGCGTGGTGGTGTTTATGCGCTGATGGCGCGGTTAGGCATCGGATTTGGAAATAGCGTTCATCACAGACCTCGCAGCGGAGCGGGCTTACGAAAAAAATAGTGTGAAGGATCTGCTCAAAGAACCCTTTTCTTCTCGACCTGTGGGTAGCAGTGCTGGCGCAGTTCGGACAAAGGGAAGGCTTGCTGAAGATCAACATGGCCCGTATCTCCCGTTCTGGCTGGGAAAGCCATTCTACATCCAAACGCGCATATCCCCGAAGCTGGCGAATGCCCACTATCGAACCAGAATCCCGGTGAATTGGGAAGAAAGCCAAATAGGCAGACGTTCGGTCCACTTCACCGAATCGAACTCTTCCGCACCAGGATCGACACTACTATTCCTTCCCCTCAGCTCTTTTGTTCTTGTCCCTGGGGTGGCACACCTCCCAGCTCGCGCTGGTCCAGGATTTGCTTCAAAGTCTGCAAGTCCCCCTGGTCTGAATGGCGAATGCAGCCTGCGATCACTTCCGCCAGTTCCTCGTTTTTCACTAAGCGTCCGGCCTCGACATCAGCAATAAGCTGATTGATTGCGCGTACGGACAGGGCCTTTCTCACCTCTTGGGTGAACACGTCCTTTGAGCCCATTGGATTCCTCGCTCAATTCATCGAATTAGGCCTGGCCCGGATACACGTAGACATGTTCTATCTTTAGTGGACCTTGTGCTCACATTTGTTCTGGACGCGACGTCGCAAACGTATCCGAAAAGGCTGCTGAGAATTAGAATGCAACCAACATGTGCCACGGTTTCGCTGGGGGGCAGATGCGAACCACAACTGAAAGTTTCGCCCACGTCCTACTATTCGCCTGCCCGCAATGCGGGATTCCTCTCGATTCTGCATTCGCTAGCACGGGAAAGAACTTAGAAATCGCTGACGGGCACTGGTTCAATCCTCATTGCCCTTGTGGATGGACTGGGTCAGTGATTGGCGCACGGGCACTGAGGCATTGGATCGAACGCTGGAAAATTCCAGTCAACTTGGGACCTGACGCTAGCGGCTCGTGCGAAGCACCCGCGGGATAAGCCACGCTTGTTCATCGCTTCCTCTCGCGCTGTTTGACGAATATACTGAGAGCCGGAAACAGCGGTTCCCGATGGAAAAACCAAAAGACGGCATTTGGATCATCGACTCGGACGCTCGAACTGTGTTTGCTAACGAGCGGATGACTGGGATTCTAGGTGCAACAGTGTCCGAGATGCTTGGTCAGCCATCATTCGCTTACGTATTCCCAGAAGATGTGCCGGCCGCTCAAGCCCTATTCGAGGCCAAGGGACGCGGCAATGCCAATCCCTTTCGCTTCACACTGCGACGCAAAGATGGCGCGGCGATCTGGGTTGACGTTCAGGCAAACCCAATGCACAACGCGGAAGGTACATTCCAGGGAATCGTTGGCACGTTCACAGTTTCCGAATCCGATTTCGTCCGCCGCGCGAAACTCTAAGAGAAACGCAATCGTATGAAGCGCCCTAAGCCAGTTACGTCTTGCAATCTGTGTCGAGCACCCGGCTATAACATCCAGCTGGCCAATGGGAAGTGTCTGCGCATGGACGGCACGCACAGATGCATCGGAACGAATCAGGCCGCAATCGGTGACAACGATTGGGTCGAGTGTCTATCTTGTGCGGCTTCTGGATACGATGGCACTTCGCAATGTAGGCGCTGTGATCGTGGTTCTGGTTGGGTTTTTCAGAGACGCTGAATCGCTAGCCAGACAGGCTGGACAAAAGGAACGGTGCAGCGAGCCTACTATGCGCAGAAAGCCGTTCCTGGCTTCCCCAAAATCCACTCCCAAAGCGATACCATTCGATAAAGTAAGGAAAGGGCTTATTCTGACATAGCGGACTTGCCCACAAAGAGTTGATTCTGGAAGATGCCACATACGGCCCTGCACGCTCGTCCCAGAGCGCGCATCTCAGATCGAATTGTCGCAGGCGATGAATTCCTTGTACCGCTGACCGTTAAGAATAAGATCACCTGCACCGTCCCGGGCCTTTGACAAATCATCCATGAGTGCGCCCAGAAGCCTGTTGGCCTCTTGGAGTTCGGTTTCTTTCACGGATTGTTTTTTGACCTTTCGTTCGATCGCACCAATCTGATTAACAAACAGCAGGGATCCAGGGGGGGTACTTCGCGAAATACTCTTGAACAGCTTCCTGAGACCATTGCACTGGCGGAGGATTAGATCACGCAGTGGCCCATCTCGGTTGCACATCCCGATCCTCAGCATTCGCGATTCAAAACGCGGGGATTCTACTATGTGCACTCGATGAAGTCTAAAGTTTAGATTTTTGCTGCCTCATCTCTTGCCGTACCTCGTCGAATCATCCTGCACATCCTTCAGAACGCTCTTGATAAGATGTGCGGGATTGTTCCACAACAAGGAGATCAGCACACCGGCGTTGTACCCGACGGCGTAGGAGGCGTCTCCTCCAACTTGGCTCGACATGGTGATGGAGTGCCGCGAGACGATTCTCCCGTTCTCGTCGGACGCGTTCAGATAGAGGCTGCGCGACTGGATCACGTACGGCGCTTCAATCGTGTCCATTTCCGTCTTGGTTCCTGTGTAAGTGAAGTTTCACTGATTGCCGTACGTATTCGTCACCTGTGCATCGCCAAAATTAAGAGCGCATGTGAAATCAATAACATACAAAAATATCGTATAACGCATTACACGGATGAGAATTGCCTGGTGAGGAGTTTTGGCGAACGACAGCAGACCTGCTTCCTTTTCAGGAACGCCGATTGCGATTCATAGTCCAACCCCCTTTTGAGACTGCGCTGATGAATTCTATATGTTACGGGGCATGCGGCACAGACTACATTCACGGCTGGACTCCGGTCAACCTGAGCGCGGCAGGCCAAAAGTCCTGAAAGGAATGCGTCCTGCGTAAAATTCCTGGGGCGCTATACTCGCTTCTCTTCAATTCGCAATTTCAGAGCTTCAAGCTCCTGCTTGGTCATGCCTTGCAGAGCCATCGCTGTGGCCAGATATAAAGCGGGGACCTGTTTTATTTTGTCGCCGCGTTCTACGTTGCGACGGAGTTTCTGCACTTCTGAGTCAGCGCCCACTTTCAAAAACACTTTATACGCATCGGGAAGGGACAGGTTCTTTTCAATCAGGCCGTGCTTAACCAGAATGCGATAATACGAAGGTACTGCCAAAAACGCAGATGGATGGGTCTGCGGAGCGCGCTTGCTTTGTTTTGGGTGTTTCATTGCACCTATGCTGACAGGTTTTGTCAATGCGGTCATTTCTTGAAGCGATCCCAAAATTGTCTTCCAGTGGAATCAATGTTAGACCAAACGCAGTAGAATGTCAGGAAATGAAGCAGACTGAAATTCCCGCCTTCCTTGCGCATCTTAAAATCTACAACGGCTTTCCTGTTCCGTTTATTCAGCTGTGGGCGGCTAGTAAACCAGATTTTCGAGCGGTAAATACTGAGCATTGCGCGCGATGCCTCAGAGACAAACTCTGTGCCATCTGCGGGCGTCGGCTTGGCGAATACTGCTACTTTATCGGCGGACCACTCTCGAAAAAGAACCGATTGTTTGTCGACCCTGCGATGCATAAACAGTGCGCGGAATTTGCTTCTAGAGTCTGTCCGTTTGTTTCCGGCCAGAGCCAGGAATACTCGACACTACCCGTTAACAAGAATGTAGCGCGTACAGAAGAGATGGCGTCGGCGGTCAGACCAGAAGTTATGTACATTTTGAAAACGCGCACTGGAAAGTTCAAGCCCGCAAGGGTGAACGGCAGGCAGATGATTCAGGCCGGACGGTGGTTGCGCACTACCGAGATTTCGTGATCTCTTTGCGTGTTTTCGATCTCAACCGAAGCGGCAGGGTAACCCGCTGAGTCGTTGACCGGCCTGATTTGTTAGTCGAAAAGAAGTGAGAGAATGTTTATATCACAGCCACAATCATCTATTGACTATTGGCTTTATTGCGTAACCAATTCCGTGGAGCCGCGCCTCTTCGTAGATTTCAATGCGAATTCCTGCGTCATCGTCCGAGATCGCGCAAGGTTCACCCGAATGTTGGACGAAGCAACCAGACTTCAGCTGAGCGGCGCAGCCATGCAGGACGATACCGCTGTGTATGTCGATCCATTGCTGCCGACAAGCGCCAACATACTTGTACCTTTCATGAAGCACTTTAGATATGCATATCAAGACGAGCACCGATTTTGTTGGTTGCCGCCTGCTCCGATCCAAAAGCTTACCTTATGTGGACGCACAGATCGGGGGTATGGAGGACTTTGCCGAACGCAAGCCAATGCTTTGCGCATAAATCAGTTATTGGATTCAATCCAAATCACCCAGGAAAAAAGCGTCCAGATCAATATCAGCGTAGTCCGGGTTCTGTCTTTTTTCTTGCAGCGCATTTTCAAGCTCTAATCTGAAGCCCTTTAGTCGCTTGAGCAACTGTTGGGTTTCGGCAGCAAGATCAATCGTAGTCGAAACTGTCAATGTGCGGATAAACTGCCAGTCAACACTGTCAGCCTCAGTGATCCGTTCAGCAATTTTCGTATCAATGTGATGCGTGACGCGCTGTTCATCAAAGATACTTTCCGCAACGTGCTTTGAAACGATTCTCGCTTCCACCTTATAGCTGTGGTCCGCAATAATTCCATGTGCTCGAGAATTGCTCCAGCGCCTTCCAACCTTCCGGAATTAGGATCGCCTTGTACGGAGTTTGGCGAAGAACAACCCTGCCCTATCGCGTTTTCTTGACATTATCGCCCCCTCAGATACGATGAAAAGAGAGCCCGATTCCCTTCTGGAGGCTTAAGACGTGAATATCGAAATCCACGATGCG
>DATDGW010000614.1:0-1674 GCA_036521895.1 Candidatus Sulfotelmatobacter sp.
TGTCCGATGGCGCCCGTAGCTCCCGCAACAAAGACTTTCAGGGCTCCTCCTAACTTCGCTCCCAAGTCGTGGGTTGTCAACTGGAAAACCTGCGGTTCGGTGAGCCGATCAGCGAAGTGCTTGAGTTGGTTCGCCCTCACGGACATGCGTTTGCCCGGCGCCCATAACAACTCGCCGTGTGGTCAAATGAGCTGGGCAGGGAAACGCGGGGGATCGCGAGAACCGAGCAGCACATCCCAGCGATTGTTGGCTCTCAATCGGACCTTCGCTGCCACTTCTGGCGGATCACAGATCCAATATATAGACCTTAACTCCTAAGGGAATCTATTGTGCGTTGGCATTTCCAGGATCCCAACAAGGCGAATCCGGGTAATGCTTTCGTTTAGGGAAACTCTGAACAAGCACTGCTTTCGGGGCAAAAAGGTAAGCAATAGCGGAGGATCCAGATCGCGGCCGCCTATTTCCTTGATGATTTGGGAGCCGTTGCTTTTCCAGCGGAGGTGAATTTCGAGACCTCGCGGTCTCTACACCGTCGCCCGACGCAGCAGTTTCTTGCGAACCATAAACAGGTTCACCAGCGCACAGGTTGCGAACAGCCGGTTGGCATTCTTCGCCAGTCCTCGATAGCGCACTTTCACGAACCCGAACTTCAGCTTCATGACCCCAAACACGTGCTCGACCTTGGAGCGCACTGACGATTTGGTTCGATTCTTGGCCCGCTCCAGTTCGTCCAACTGATGTTTGTACCGGTAGCGCCGATGGGTGCAGTCCTGGGCTCGCGGCGCGCACGCGTGAATCACCTCGCCTTGCCCGCGATACGCCTGATCGCCCCATACCCTGGTTTCCTCTCCGTGCAGCAGCTCCGGCAGTACCATCGCGTCGGCCACGTTGGCCGGCGTCACCAGGGCCGTGTGGACCAGTTTGGTCTTGCTGTCTACACCCACATGGGCCTTCATCCCGAAGTACCACTGCTTCCCCTTCTTCGTCTGGTGCATCTCCGGGTCACGCTGCTGCTCCCGGTTCTTGGTCGAGCTGGGTGCTTCAATGATGGTCGCATCTACGATGGTGCCGGTCGTGATCCGCACTCCCTGGCTCTCCAAGTGCAGGTTCACCGTTTCCAGCATCTCGCCGCCGAGTCGATGCTGCTCCAGCAAGTGCCGAAACTTGCACACCGTAGTTTCGTCCGGGACCGGCTCACGCCCCAGATCTATCCCCACAAAACTGCGCATCACCACCGAGTCATACAGCGCCTCTTCCACCGCCGGGTCCGACAGGTTGAACCACTGCTGCAAAAAATAAATCCGCAGCATCCGCTCCACTCCCACCGGTGGCCGCCCGTTGCCCGCCTTGGGATAATGCGGCTCGATCAGCCCGCACAGCTCCCTCCACGGCACTACCTGCTCCATCTCTTCCAGAAACACCGCCCGCCGCGTCTTCTTGGTGTACCGCTCGAATCCAGTCATCATCGCCAGTGTCCTCTGTTTCATTCTTTGTATTCCTACTACTCGCACTCTAACCTGAACTGCCGTGGAAATCAGAGAACTTATTCAGAGTCTCCCTAGCGCTGCTAGCATCAACGGCCCATGCCGCCGTCAACGCTTACATCAGAATCGAGGGCAACAAACAGGGGCCGTTTAAGGGCGAGGGAACGCGGAAAGGCAACAACCAGTGGAT
>DATDGW010000615.1:0-5493 GCA_036521895.1 Candidatus Sulfotelmatobacter sp.
CCCCTAAGGTGTCAGCCAATTTCCCGGCCGCTTTCTCGGATTCCTTTTCTGTCTAATCAGCGCTGGCATGTAGACGGGGCAGGCAAGTGGGATAGGATACTCGCCTTGCGTAGGCAGGAGCGGTATCCCAACCGCAGAGGAGCCAAACAAAACTGCGATTCAGAACGCCCGGCAAAGACGGCCGGGCGGTCTTCGCGTTTGAGGCCCAAGACCTCCGCTCCGAGACTTCACCAAAGAAATGGACTTGATTTTGACTTGGCGCAGGCTGAGGGTGTGTAGCGCCTGAAAGCGAGGAGCAGAAGCCAAACCCTCCCGCGCACAAACCAATCCTGTGCGGGAGGGTTGTAATCAGCCGATTTCTTCGGAGCCAGCCCCGTCGCATCGGCCTTGGGCATCCGCTCGGGCGCGGTCCCGCGCGGACAATCGATAAGCTGCCCGCCCACACCTGGCGCCAGGAAAGCTAGAGGGGCAGAAGGTATTGGCCATTGGCCTGGGCGATCCAGCCCTGCTGGCAGGCTTGGGCGATGGCCAGTTGAGCGGTGCGTTTGGAACACGCGGTGGCAGTCATGATCTGGTCCCGCAGTTGGTTGTAGCGAACTTTGTCGCCCACCTCTGCCAGTGCCTGCGTGATGTCTGCCTTTTCGACTTTGCGTCTGGTTGCCGCAGGGGCAGGCGGCTTCTCGGTCGAGGAGAACCACAGAGTGCGGGGATCGAGTTGGAGCAGTCGCGGAGGCTGTGCCGCCGCATAGCGAAATTGGAAACGAAGCTCGATGGTGGCCAGTTGCGGAGCCGGGCGGGTGAGCAGCAAATAACTGTCACCCACCGCATGCAGAGCGCTGGAACCACGAAAAGCGGTGCCAATCTCGTGGCGGCCGATCGACTTGCGGACATGGTGCACAACGACGAGAGCGGCGCGGGAGGTATCGCGCAGGCGCAACAGCGACTGGCACAAGGCGGCCATGGCACGGGTATCGTTTTCATCCTGATCGTGGGTGGAGTAGAGCGGGTCGAGAACCAGGACCTCGGCGGCAGCAGCCCGCGCGGCGGAGACAAAGTGATTCAGACCTTGCGCGGTGCTGAGCAGATGGCCTGAGGCGCGTGTGTCTACGAGGAGATGCTGATCGGCGGCCGCTCCCAAGGCGCCGCGCATGTAGGCGAGGCGGCTCACAAACTGCGGGACCGGAAGTTCGAACTGGCAGATGAGAACCCGGCGTCGCGTCGGGATGGAAAAGCCCAGGCGGTCGACGCCAGCCGCAAGTGCCAAGGCGAGATTGGCAACCAGCAGAGACTTACCCACCTTGGGCTCTCCGCCCACAAACAAGATGCCCTGCGGTGGCAGCAGTCCCGGTTCCACCAGGCAGGGCGGTGCAGTCGAAGGCTGCTGTTGGAGCAACTGGGCCAGAGACAGCACGGTCGGTGAGGCAGCCTTTGTCGATGCGGCATCGCTCACAGCAGCGCCTCCGCGGTGGCATCCAGCAGGATCGATTCCCCCACCGTTGACTCTTTGCGAGAAGCCGCCAGACGCAGAGCGGTCAGGGCCAGTTTGTTGACCTTGCGCAGGATACCTTTGGTGGCCTGATAGAGGGCTTGTCTGGCGGTGTCGTCAAACAAGGGCTGGGTCACGCCGGCCGCCTTAAGTTGCTGGGCCAGATAGGCGTCGAGTTCTTCGCGCGAAAGGCCTTCGAGGTGATACTGCACGGCGATGCGCTGACGCAGTGGTTCGTGGAGTTGCAGCGAGAGGGTGCGGCGCAGCAGCGGCTGGCCCACCAGCAGCAAGGTCAGATAGCGGCTGGAATCCATGTCGAAGTTCAACAGCAGGGGAAGTTGTTCGAGCGCAGGATGGCACAGCAACTGGGCTTCGTCGCAGATGAGAAGGGGATGCTGCTTCTTATTCTGATTGAGGTGCACGATGGTCTGGGAGATCTGGCGCACCAGGTCGCCGCGGTAGTGCGCCGGTTGCAGATCAAGTAGCAACGCCAGTTGGCGGAGCAGATCGAGCGTCGATCCAGAAGTCCAATACAGATACAGGACCTTATAGAGGTTGGGATTGAGCGCGGCGGTGAAGCTGCGAGCGGCGGTCGATTTGCCGGCGCCGACTTCCCCGGTGAGCAGGCCAACGCCGTGATGATCGGCCAGAAACTGCAGCCGCACCTTAGCCTGATTCCAGGCTTGCGAAGAAAACAACTGTTTGGGATCAGGGCTATCGCAGAAAGGGGCTTTCTTAAAGCCAAAGAAAGTTTCCACCATGACGGTTACTCCTTCTCCTGTTTCTGTTTGAGCAGTTCGACGAAGTTGATGCCGGTGGGTTCGGGCTCGGCCGAGGCGGTCGGTTTCACGCGGGGCAACTGACCGTTGACCACCGGATCGACGGGCCGGGCTGAGGTTTCCAGTTGTCCCTGAAACCAGATCTCGACCTCGGCGGCATCGAGAGGATCGAAACGCACTTCGACGCGCTGACCGGCCCGATGAGGCGGGGCCTCGTAGAGACGGTTGTGCAGCAGGAAGGTGGAATCCCGGCGCACCACACGATCCAGGCGATGGAAGAAGAGACGGCGCAGATCGGTAGCGGGCGGGAGCTGGCGGATCTGCTCGATATCACGCTGCCAACGCGCCAGCGGAGTAGTTCCCAGCGCGCTATGTTGGGAGCGATGATAGACGCTTTCGATCCAGATCCAGAGGCGATCGTTTAACTCCTCGAGGGAGAGCACGTGCTTGGGGTCGAGATTGGCGAGGAATTGCTCTCTTAGGGTGCGGAAGAATCTTTCCACTTTGCCGCGACCTTCCGGCTGATAGGGACGAGAGTGCACAATCAGAGCGCCGAGGGAGGCGGCAATGCGCGCCAGTTGCGGCGAGCGATAAATCTTTCCATTGTCCATGTAAAGACGAATGGGTATTCCGCGGGCAGAGACGGCGTGGCGCAGACAGTCGAGCGCGGCATCGAGTCCCTGGCTGGCATAAAACTGGGCATGGGGAATGAGTCGGCTGGCGTCATCGAGAGTGGCGTGCAGAAAGACCTGCATGCGGCCGCCATCGTTCCCCCGCCGGACCCAGGGGCCAAACAGCATGTCGGCCTGCCAGATCTGATTGCTGAGTTCGGCCTCAAACTTCTTGTGCGCCGGCGGTGCGAGCAGTTGTTTTTCTGACAAACCGTGTTGTTTGAGGAAGCGGTAGAGTGTGGAAGCCGAGAGCGCGGGCCTGTCCTGCCCGGAAGACAAGGCCAGTTCGCGCAACAGAGTCGTGCCAGTGCGATGCGGGTTCTCGCGCTTGAGGCGTTCGATGAGGCTGGCCAGCTGCGGAGTCACCGTGCGGGACTGTCCCCGGTCCTGGCGCGGTTTGGGAGCCAAGGCTTCGAAACCGCCATTGCGGTAGCGTAGCGCCCAATCGAGCAGGGTATCGACGCAAACCCCCGTCCGTTTGGAATGGGGGATGTCGTAGGTGCGGGCGGCGATCTCCTGGGCGCGGCGCGTGAGTTCACCACGGGGGAGACGCTCAATGACCAGCGATGCGATCAGGCCGTAACGAAACAGGGCCAGTTTTTCGGCTTTGGCATCCATGCGGAAGTCCTCCATGCCCCGGACCATAATCCGGAGTTGGGATCATCCGCCATGCAAATGCTGTGTGGGGAACCTCAGGGAGCGGGGCACGCGGCGGACAGCGTGGTTCGCCGCGCTGCCGGAACGAGACACGCAAGCTCGCCCAGCAAATGGACACGCAGCTGCGAAAACAGAAAACGATGCGCCGCGATCCATCCGATGGATTCGAGCATTCCCAGAGTTCTGGAGACGAAGTTCGCCGCCGGGTCCCGAAGCTGCCCCGGCGTCTCCAGCGGCACTAGAGCCAGGCTCAGGGCGGGAGCCTGTTTTTGAAAACGGCGGATCCAGAACTGTCCGCGCTGGTATGGCATGGCGGTTTGCGCGGCCGACAGCGCGGCGGCTACCAGCGTGAGACCGTTGAGCAAGCGGGCGACGAGAAACAGTGCGATCACGGAGATACTGAATCGTAGCCAGGGCAGGACGAACTCGGGTAGCAAAGAGACCGTCCGTTTACAGGAGCAACATAGATAACGGCGAATGCGAAGGACTCCGTTGAAAGTGACATCCACCAGTGTGCGGCAGTAGAACCCATGCCCGGTCAAAGGTCGTTTGGCGCCGCATTGCGGGCAATGGTCTGGACGGTAGCGATTGGGATCGGCGATCTGGTCCAAGTAATGCTGGATGGAGCCGGCGAATGGATGTAGCATTTGCATTGCAAGCCTTCCTGGGAGTGTCAGACTCCCTGGTTTGGTCTCGCGGAGGGCTCGGTGGTTCCTGGACAGAAACTGGCCGAGCCTTCCACTGCTCGACATCCTACATCGAATTATCCGAACGACAGACACAGGGATACCCAGAATCGAAATGTAACCCGGCGTGATCCGCGCCGCGGCTCACCCTGCCCCCCGGTGCCCTCTCGCGATCACCACCCTACTTCCCGGAATTAACTGAGGAATATTTACTTTCGAAGAGGAAAACAAACGCGACTCGTTACAGTATTGCCTCGGAATAGTGGGGAAGCAAAAAGTGAACTCAGGGAAAGCAGTCTCTGGGTGTTCCGTTCGTTGCTCCCGAATCACGCTAGCCAGTGCAACGATCCCCTGCAATTTTCAATTCTGTTCTTCTGCATTTACGGACCACAGGCGGTGGAAATGCCACGCCTTCTTTCCGAGTGGGAGCGAGACACCTCTTCCGCCGGATCTCCGTCCGTCAGTGTGAGTTCAACCGCCACAAGCTCAGGTCACTTCTCGTCCCTGGTTTTGCTGTAGTGCGTCTCGGGAAACACTGTATTGCTTCCTGAGGTATCTCCATCTATCTTTGCGCGGCATCTTAATTGCAGTCCAAGCGTCGTTTGGCATTTATTCAAATGGTTCGAATACTTATTGTTGATGATTCTGAGCCGGTTCGACGAGGCATTCATACCATACTGGGATCGCGCAAGGGGTGGTTTGTCTGCGGGGAGGCGGCGGACGGGCTCCAGGCAATCAAGCAAGCGAAATTATTGCGCCCCCACCTGATCATTATGGACGTTTCGATGCCCAACATGAACGGTCTGGATGCGGCCGAAACTATACTTCGCGAAGTCCGCGAATCGCGGATTCTCATCATTAGCCAAAACGATCCTGAAATCGTACGACGACAGGCGGTCCAAGCCCGTGCCCACGGGTTTCTAGAGAAATCGAACATTCAGCGCAATCTGATTGCAGCCGTTGAAGGTATACTCTCGGGCGATGGCCAAACGGAAAATGACAAGGCAAGTTAGGACACAGCCCGCAACCGATTCGGCCGCCTCAGGAATTGCCGAGTTGGATTTGATCCTCCGGGGCGGGTATCCGCGCGACCGAATGTGCCTGCTTCAAGGCCCCCCGGGCAGCGGAAAGACCACACTAGCGCTGCAGTTTCTGCTCGCGGGTGCCCAACAGGAAGAGAAGGGCGCATACATTACCTTTTCCGAAACGGCCAC
>DATDGW010000616.1:0-3672 GCA_036521895.1 Candidatus Sulfotelmatobacter sp.
CGATTCCTAAATACTTTAGGAATGGTCGGACCCCACGTTCCAAAACCAGGTGTTTCTGGCACGGCTAATTGACCGACGAGCCACTTTCCGATAAGCCCACATGGTTCCGGCCAATCTCTGCTCATTTTCCGGTTGCGTCGAGTTTGCGGGCTAGCGAGAGGATTTTGGTAAGACGGTTGGAGAGTCGGTCCAGACAGCGGCGGGGAGCGCCATCCGGCAAGTTGCGGCGGTACATCTCCGTTACGTGTTGAGCGGTCAGCAGGGAGTCGATGACACCGCTCAAGCCCGCGCGGGTAGGAGGGGCCTGCGTTTTCGGTTGGGGCGCCAGGTGACGAGGGTGCTCGCGGGCCAGCTGAAACTCGCGCTGCAAATCCGTCAGAGCAACCTCGAGATACAGCATGGTCATCTCGGGCGAGGCATGACCGAGCAGCTTCATGATGGAAGGAAACCCTACGCCGGAACGAAGCATCTCGCTGGCATAGGTGTGGCGCATCTGATGAGGAACGATGCGTTTGGCAATGCCGGCCTCGGCACAGACCGTGTGCAGATATCTACGGAGTTTGCGGATCAAGGCTTCCTTGGTGCTGGAACGGGCCAGCAGCCGGCCATCGGTGGGTAATGGATCGAACGAGCGGAAGAAGCGGAGACGTTGGACCAACTGACAGACGAAGGAATCTACAGGGACCATTCGTTCGGTCTTCAACTTGCCGAGCGGCACGTGAATCGTCCATTGATCGGCGCCGGAAGCGTGGAGGCAATCCCAGGAGAGGTCGGCCGCTTCGCCGATGCGCATGCCGGTGTGGCGCAGCAACAGGAAGACGTTGGCGCCCAGGTCATTGTGGCGCAGCAGTTCTTGCTGGAGGAGTTGATCCTGCTGCACGGGGAGGGCACGGGGCACGCGTCGAGGAGCGCGCGGAACGTCCTGGCGACGGAGCAGTTGGGCTAATTCGGGCAGGTGTGCGCTCGAAGCCAGTTCCACCAGAATGCCGCGGAGGAAAATGAGCCGGCTGATGTAAGTGACCGGCGCCAGCGGTGGAATCCGCGAACGCAGTTGGGCCATCCAGCCGAGGATGTGGGGATCGCGGCGCAACTGATCGAGAGAAGTTACCGCGGGATGATCCGTGCCGAGATAGATCAGGAAGTTGCGCGCCGTGCCACGGTAGAGACGAACCGACTCGGGCGCCAGCGCGGCGCCGAGAGACTCGACAGCAGCTGCGAACAGGCCGGCCAAAGGATGCTGCAGGGGAGCCCGGCGCGAGAGTTTCACGATGGCGTCACCGGGATCGGCCGGATGTGCTGGGCGACGGCGCGCGCATACTGCTGGTAGACCTCAAGCGGCGTAACCTGCACGTAGATGAGTGTGGTTTGAATGTGGGCGTGGCCCATCAACCGCATGAGCGCAGGCAGGCTGACGCCGGCGCGCACCATATCTGAGGCAAAGGTGTGGCGGAAACGGTGCGGGTTGGCCCGTTTCACGCCGGTGGTTCGGCGATGGTAGCGGAACAGGGAGCGCAGCCCCGCCGCACTCATCCGAGTTCCGCGTGCGCGGCCTTTGAGGGAGACAAACAAAGGAGCCGTCGGTGCATCGGGCCGCTCCAGCCGCAGATAGTGATCCAGTAGTTGGACGGCTTCGGGGGCCAGGGGGAGAAGGCGGGGCTTGTTGCCCTTGCCGGGCACGCGGATCTGCGCCTCCGGCAAGAGCAGGTCATCCCGGTTGAGGTCTCTGACTTCTTGCGACCGCAGCCCCTGCAAGAGCATCAAGCCCACGATGGCGAGGTCGCGCGAGGTACGGAAACTGGACCAGAATCGAGCCACCTCGTCAACGGACAGGGGCACGATGGTGCGTTTGGGTTCCCGCACCCGCAAGCGACTCACCGCGGGGAGCGGTCTGCCGAGGCCCATGGGCGCGCGCCGCCAGTAGCTTACCTGAAACTCTGGAGCAATCTGACGGGCAGTGCCAGGGAAGAGGGCGCGCAAGGCGCGATCGGCGACGGCCACGCGTTGATTGATCGTGGAGCCGGAGAACTCGGGTTGTTGGCCGGACTGGAATCGCACGTACTCCAGCAAAGTGGACTCGGTGAGCGCATTTTCGGCGATGGCATCGGTGTGATGAACACTTTCCCACCAACGGAGAAAGTGCAGCAAGTGCTGCGCATAGCTGCGGAGTGTGAGGTCGGCTACGCGGCGGAGGCATTCGAGATCCAGATAGCGATTGATCCACTCGACCTCACGGCCGGTGGTCTGCTCGACGACGCGGAAGGCGCTGCGTGCGTGATTGGCAGTAGGTTGGTGCACGACACGGAATTTCATGGCCGGGCGGCCTCCAGCAGGGACTGGAACTGTGGCGCGTCGCCGCCTTGCACGAGGAAGCTATTGGGATCGTGGCCGTCGGGCAGGGAGACCGGGCGAGTGTCGATACCGCGCTCCCGGAGACGTTGGGAGAGGCATTGGGCCGCCTGTTGGCCACTGCCGTTGGGGTCGGCGTCAAAGGTCAGATAAACGGTCCGGGGAGCGTCGCAGAGCTGTCGGAACTGGCACGCATTGAGATGGGTTCCCAGCGAGCAGGTGACGTTGTGAAAGCCGGCCTGCCACAACACGGCATAGTCGAACAGGCCCTCGACGAGGATGACCTCCGGGTAGAGCCGGGCTTGCTCCCAGCAGTACAAACCACCCTTGGAACCGGGCAGGAAGCGATGGGGCGGGGCCGAAGGCGAGATGCTGCGGCCATAGAGATTGCCTTCCAGGGGAAACACGACACGGTGGATGTAAGCGTCGTAGCCGGTGGGGGTGACTAAGCCGGCTTGACGCAGAGCCGGCAGTGGGTAACCCAACTGAGTCAACCAGCCGCGCAGACAACCACCGGGTGCGTAGCCGATCCGCATGTGCTCGATCAGTTCCGGCGAGCGGAGTCCGCGTTGGTGCAGGTAGGCCACAGCCTCACCATGGCGGTGTAGCTGCATGCGATAGAAACGATCGGCCTGGTGCAACAACGGCGCCAGGCCGCACCATTCGCGCAACAGCGCTACGGCCTGAGGGAAGCCCACCTGGTGATAGAGTTCGGCGAAGCGAATGACGTCGCCGCCGCGACGGCAGCCGTAGCAGTGGAACAGGTTCTTGTGGGGATCCACCAGCAAGCTGGGCTGGTGGTCGGGGTGCAGCGGACACAGTCCCAAAAAGCGGCCGAAGCCGATGGGCCGAGCCTGCTGCCAACCATGTGCTTGGAGATACTCCAGTAGTGGAATCTGCTGTTTCAGTTCATCGAGTGCCATTCGATTCACGGACTGCTTGCCTCGATGGGCAGAATACGGCAGACCGCGCTGAGATCCCAGGCAACGATGGTGGGCGTCGGGAAAAAGTACTCGCCGTGAGTAGCGGCCATCACCCAGCACCACAAGCTCAGCAGCCGACGTTGTGCCCAGCGGCGCAAAGTGGATGAATCGGGCGAGCGCGATGGGTCTTTGCAATGCGGCGCTGATTGCTCAACGGAAGCACCTGCGGCGATGCTCTCACAGGCCTGTTGCCGGCAACGCAAGGTGAAAGGCGCCGAAGGCGCGAGCCAATCGGGCAGGACAGTGAAGGTCTTTCTACAGGGGTGACAGATTCCGCGACGTACCCAGATGCGTTGGCGCCGGTCGTCGTGGGCCGGGCGGGAACGCCGCCCATGGCCGATGA
>DATDGW010000617.1:0-2211 GCA_036521895.1 Candidatus Sulfotelmatobacter sp.
GGTGGGGCCGCAAAGCAGGCTATCATCGATTTCGTGCGGGCAACCACCGAGCCTTCAAGTCAGAAATTCGTGCCGCCGGAAGAACGCATCGCGACGTTCGATCAGGACGGTACATTGTGGGTCGAACACCCCATGTACACGTTCATGACGTACTGCTTCGAAAGAGTGCCGACACTGGTGAAGGATAAGCCGGGATTGAAAGACGCCGAACCCTTCAAGACCGTGCTCTCTGGAAATCGGGAGGAGATGGCCAAGCTGACGACGCCCGATCTCGAGAAAATCCTCGGTGCGACGCTAACTGGCATGACGGTAGAGCAGTTCAAAGCCGAAGTAACGAAATGGCTCGAGACTGCCCGTCATCCCCGATGGGACAAGCCCTACACGGAGCTATTCTATCAGCCCATGCTTGAAGTGCTCCGCTTCCTCCGCGGAAACGGTTACAGAACTTACATGGTCACCGGCGGCGGTCAGGACTTCGCCCGCATGGGCTCGGAAAAAGTGTACGGCATACCGCCAGAGCAAGTGGTCGGTACTGCTTCGGCTACCAAGTACGACTACGACAAAGACGGAAAACCGATACTCATCAAAGAGCCGAAACTCACGCTGTTCGACGACTTCGGTGGCAAGCCGGAAGGGATACACTTGATGATTGGCCGGCGGCCCTATGCTGCGTTCGGCAACTCCACCGGTGACCAGCAGATGCTTGAGTACACCGGCGCAGGCGACGGCGCTCGGCTGATGATGCTGGTGCTGCACGACGATGCGCAGCGCGAATACGCCTACGGTCCGGCGCAAGGACTTCCCGATACGAAGGTCGGTACCTTCACGCAGGCGCTTTATGACGAAGCTAAAAAAGACGGCTGGACCGTGATCAGCATGAAGAATGACTGGAAGAAGATTTTTGCGTTCGATTAGGGCTATCGCGAATACTTCACCATTTCCACCTGACGATGTTGTCCCTTAAATTGTGTTAGTACGAACGGCTTGCGCGGCCGTTAACACAGCAGCGTACAAGTCAGCCAACCGAAGCCTCTCGCAGCAAAGAGCCATGGTAGTTTTTGCTGTGGACGGAATGGTTTTGTTGTGGAAGCGAGCAGTTTGAGCGGTGTGCTTTTTTCGCGACTCGGTATCACTGATAGTTACTGAGTTAGCAACGGGATTGGCCATCGACGCCAGGGGGATTTCTGACGATGGAGCCAGCCGCAGTCTGGATCATCTACACGTTGATGTTCGGCTATCCGGTTCCGACACAGGATGAGCACGAATTCACGAACCAAACCGCCTGCGTCATCCACATGCACTCGTACACTCAGGAAATCATTGACGCCTTCCAGCTGGTGTGCGCTAGGCGATCGATCGCGGCGAGTGCAGGGGAGGGATAGCCTGCGAACGCTGCTCGATGTCTGCTTATGGCACAAAGCGGACGTGGTCCTCGCTGTCAGCAGTCACAGCGAAACCGCTGCCAAAATCCAACTTACAAGCTACCCGGGAACGTGCATGGCGATCGGGAGTTGGTCTTAGCAAATAACGCTTCTGGCTTTCCGGCGAAACAGGAGCGCCCAGAGCGATGAAACGTAGATTCAACGTCGGCGATCACGTAATCTGGAATTCCGAGGCTGGTCGCGTCAGCGGCAAGATCGTGAAAGTGCACACCGAAGACCTGGATTACAAAGGTTATACTCACCACGCCAGCAAGGACGATCCGCAGTACGAGATTAAGAGCGACAAGACCGATCATGTCGCTCTGCACAAGGGGGCGGCGTTGCGACGCGCCCGGCGTCGGGTTTAGATGGCGAATGCGGTCTTTACGATTGGACATTCGGTACGGCCGCTCGGTGTCTTCATTGGACTGCTGAAAAGCGCCGATGTGCGGTTCGTCGTCGACGTGCGCGCCTTTCCGCGCTCGCGAACCAATCCGCAATATAACGAAGAGACGCTAGCGAGCTCACTGTCGGGGTTTCATATTGGCTACCGGCATGTCCCGGAATTGGGTGGCCGTCGTGGACGGCAGCCGAACGTGCCGCGGGGCACCAATGCGTTCTGGCAGAACGAAAGTTTTCACAATTACGCCGACTACGCGATGGGCGACGACTTTCGCACGGCGCTTGAGAGACTGCGACAACTCAGTCATTCCGAGCACTGCGCAATCATGTGTGCGGAGACACTATGGTGGCAATGTCATCGGCGGATCATTTCGGATTATCTGATCTC
>DATDGW010000618.1:0-8331 GCA_036521895.1 Candidatus Sulfotelmatobacter sp.
GGTTTCCAAGCTCCGAGGGCGAGCAGAACCGTTTCGGTGGACCTGCCATCATCCCGCCCTCGGAGCGCCATTTCCATAGCGAGGCCCCAGTTTATCGGCCATTCTGGCGAGAATGTGTCGTTTGGGCGGGCGGCGGAGCGGGAATAGGTGCCTTTCAGAACCCGCGTAGAATGCACGTTTCTCCAGATTCTCGCACAGAGCCCGAAATTGTAGCCCGGGTAGTACCCTGCGAAATCGGCGACGAAGCCCACGTAGCGAGCCATCTTAAACGTCGCGGATGCATTCCAGCCCGACAAGCCGCCCGAGGGCTTGGTCAAGGAAAAGTCCTTGTTGAACTAGGAATAGCCGCCGAAGACCGTGATATTCGCCGACTGTGCCCAGGCGCACGCAGTCCACAGTAGAACGACGCCCACAAGAGAGAAGAAGCGCCCCATGTTGCCCTCCGTTCTACCTAAAGCTTTAAGCGAATGGGTGAAATGCTAACGGTGGGATGCACTGCCAACTTCGTGGGATGCTCTGCCGGGAAGCCGAGCCTTCGATCATAAGAACTGAACAGAGGCGATGTCAGGCCGAACAAAGCCCCACTTCTCGCAAAGGGCGCGAGAAATGGGGCACCCAGAGGATGATTAGTGCGCCGTCGCCTTCTCCGCGCCCAGTCCCGTGTTCGAACGAACCAGCAGTTCGTTGAACTTGTCCTGCGACGACGGTTCGTGACTGATGAGCGTCCCGACGATTGCCCCGATGAATCCCAGCGGAATGCTGAGAATCCCCGGATTCTCCAGCGGGAACCACGGCGTGGCTTGAATCAAGTGTCGCGCCGCGCCCGTTACCGTCGGCGGATCGATCCCCATCAAACTCGGGCTCACCAGAATCAGCCCGATCGAGGCCAGCAATCCGACCGCGAGTCCGGCAACCGCGCCCACCGTATTGAACCGCCGCCAGAAGATGGACATCACAATCACTGGCAGGTTCGCCGATGCAGCCACCGCAAACGCCAACGCCACGAGGAACGCCACGTTCGCTGTCTGCAAAACAATCGCGAGCCCGATCGCCACCGCGCCCACAACAAAGGCCGAGATGCGCGCCACCATCACTTCTTCCCCCGGTTTCCGCTCGACGCCGTTATGGATCACGTTGGTCCAGAAGTCGTGCGAGAACGAGGTTGTAGCGCTGATCGTTAGTCCGGCGACTACGGCCAGAATCGTGGCAAACGCAATCGCCGAGATGAATGCAAAAAAGATGGACCCGGCCAGAGCGTTGGCCAGCAGCGGTGCGCTCATGTTGTTGCCGCCGTGAGTCTTGATGAAGTCGGGGCCCACAATCGTCGCCGCTCCGAATCCCAGGAACGTCGTCATAATGTAGAAGCTGCCGATCAGCACCATCGCCCATACCACGCTGTGTCGCGCCGTCTTCGCGTCTGGCACCGTATAGAACCGGACCAGAATGTGCGGCAGTCCCGCCCTGCCAAAGATCAACGCCAGCCCCAGCGAGATCAAATCCAGCGGCCCGTACGGCGGCTTGTAGCGAAGCCCGGGCTGCAGGAAGTCCCTCACCACCTCCGCCCCCTTCGCATCGTGATACGTCACGTGCGAGATTGCTCCGAAAAATTCTCCGAAGCTGAAGTGGAAGTGCGCCATAACCAGTATGCTCAGCAGGAACGTCCCCGTCATCAGCAGGATCGCCTTGATGATCTGCACCCACGTGGTCGCCAGCATCCCGCCGAACACCACGTACACGATCATCAGGAGTCCCACCCCGATCACCGCCTCGTTATAGGAGACCTTTCCGCCCAGCAGCAGCTTCACCAGCGTGCCTGCTCCTACCATCTGCGCGATCATGTAAAAAGTGCTGACCACTAGCGTGCTCAGCGACGCCATCGCCCGCACCGGACGCGGCTTCAGCCGGTATGCCAGCACATCCGCCATCGTGTACTTGCCCGCGTTGCGCAGCGGTTCCGCAATCACCAGCAACACCGTCAGATATGCCACCAGCCAGCCCACCGAAAACAGAAATCCGTCATAGCCCTGGAACGCGATGATTCCCGCGATCCCGAGAAACGACGCCGCACTCATGTAATCGCCGGCGACCGCGATCCCGTTCTGCCAGCCCTTGATTTGCCGGCTCGCCGCAAAATACGCGCTCGCTCCCGCCGACCGCCTCGAAGCCCAGTAAGTAATGCCCAGCGTGATCGCGATGAACACCAGAAACATAATCAGTGGAGTATTCATGGCTTACTCGCCACCTTTGCATCCTCGGCCTTGTCGAGAATGTCTTTTGCCAGCCGGTCAAACTTGTTGGCGGCTTTCACATACAGCGCTGCGATGATCCACGCCACGAAGAATTGCGATAGCGCGAATAGGTAGGCAAGATTCAGGTTCCCAATCACTTTCGTGGACATGAACTGCGGTGCATACCCCACCAGAACCGGCAGGGCAAAGTAATACACAACGAAGAATATGAATGCCGGCACGATGAACGTTCTCTTCGTCGCCATCAAATCCTGAAATTCCTTGCTGGTGGCGATCTTGTCCCATGTGGACTGCGGTGCCTGGTACTGCTGCGGTTGCGCGATTTCTAAGTTTTCTGCGGCGTTTGCCATAGGCTTCTCCTCGTGGCTCGCGATCAAACCTGCCACATTTCTGGAATGCATGTCCGGATAAGGCGACCACTGACGGGGGACAGATTACTCTCGTTTCAGTCGTTTTGGGAGTAAATCCGCCCCCGCCAGTTTGTGGCGCATGCCACCGCACGCGCCACCCGCGCCCCCTCACCAGAAGGTAAAGATCGGCCCGAACTCTGTTCGCTGGTCCTTCCACTTACTGGCCGCTTGTCCCTTGATCGTGTATGACGCCGATGTCGACAAAGTCCGGCAACAGCGTCGTCTGATACTGCGACTGCTCAAAGGCAAACGTGACCCAGTTGTTCAGCTTGTAATACAGGGTTCCGGCCAGCAGCCGCGACTGTGCGAGCGGCAGACCGCGGTTCGACGCCGTGAGCTTATCCGCGCTGGTGCAGCCGAATCCATTCGCGTGAGCCAGGTCGGGTGCACCACCTGGTCCTTGCCCGCGTGCAGATATAGCTGCCAGCCGGCATTGTGGCCCTTGGGATCGGCATTGAACCGACGCGACAACGGCAATCCAAGATGAAGGAAGCCGCCCAACGCGCCGGTTGGCCTCTGCTTCGCAACCAGCCACGTTCCACCCGAAGCCGTGCAAGTGCTGCCCGCCGCAATGGCTTCCGTGCAGCCGACCTGCTGCGAACCTGGCGCGATGTTCAGGTTGTCCAGCGTCTGTCCCGACGCACGTTGTACAGTCCCGTCGCGTCGAGGACGTAGGTGTTCAACTGTCCGCCCAGCATGAACCGCATATCGCCACCGCGATAGAAGCTCGCCACGAAAGCGGCCCACCGCGTCGGCAGGGCAATAGCCCACTGGTTGCCGTAGAGACTGCTGCTGTTGGTGAAGCCGGCTGGAAACGTGACCTTCATACTTAGGCATCCGGATACAGATACGGCCGCAGTGTACGCGCTTTCGATCAACTCGTAATTGGGATGAGCCTTCTGGAGGTGACGAAATCAGTGTCCGCATGCATAGTAACAAAGTATTAACATTATGCTCATTGACCCGACGATGGGTTTTGTGCGTCCCAAGAATTGATGATTCGCGAGGTCGTCTGACAAGGCAGGAGAGATGGCGTGCCAGCCAGTTCTCCGATTCACTCAAGCAGGTGGCGCCGGGGAAAAACCTACACGCCCGCGCCCTTCTGCATCTTCCCCGCCTTCGCCAACTCCGCCAACGACGGTATCGACTCCGGCTCCGTAATCTTGCGCTCCGGCAGCGCAGCTCCCTTAAACGCCTCGACCAACATCTCGATCGCCAGATCCGTATTCGGACGAATGAAGACAGTCGCCGCCAGCGTCCCGTTGCGCACCCATGCCTGACCCGTCTTCGGCATACCGTCGCAGCCGGTGATCGGAATCTTCAACCACCGAGCCCGTTCACCTTCAGGGATCTCGCTGAACGCTTTCCTCGCGCCCATCGCCATGCTGTCGTCCTGCGCTCCCACTAGATCGATATGGCTCTCCTGCGAAGTCCGCAAGCGCAGCCACGAACTCACCGTCTTATGTGCGCTCTCTTCCGTCCAGTTCGCGCGCATCGTCTTCACTTGAATGTTCGCCGGCTTCGTCGCGTTCATGCCGGAGGTTCGCTCTTTGGCCGCCGAACTGTTCGCCGGACCCTCGATATACAGAATCGATCCGCCATTCGGCAGCAGCGAGGCGAATTGCTTCCCCTGAATCTTGCCCACTTCCACGTGATCGGAACTGATGGCAAACACCGGAACCTTATAAGTGCGACGCAACTCCACAATGTAGTCGACTTCATGATTCAGCACGACCCATCCAATGCCCGCCGCTGCCGCGGCCCGCGCCACTTGCGGAAACGCCGTGCCACCTGCCGGCTCGAACAGAATCGCATCCGGACGCACCACCGCAGAGTCCTGCAGGTAATGCAGCAACTGCTGGCTTTGTGCCAGCGCGTCGTTGTTGGCGTGAATAATCTTCACGTCGACACCCAAGCGCCGCGCGGCTTTCTCTGCCGCTGCCGCCTGCTCCTGCTGATAATCGTTATCGTTATTGGTGAGTGATACCAAGAAACTCAGTCGCTTCATGATGTGAGACCTATTTCCGGATCATAGTCCTTCCGTTTCAGTAACCAATGTAACTACGGTAACTATGGAAGCGACGGCACGGAAGAGGTCGCGAGGGAATTGCTGCAGAGAGAAAGGACGGCGTGTTCAGGCTCCGGCCGCGGCGCTCTTCGCCGCGTCGCCAACGAACGATTTCAGTTTCTCGTTCAGCGTTTCTAGGTCGGCATCCGACAGGTCCACGAAGCGGAAGGGCTGCATCCACCCTTGCGTCGCCCACATGGGGAACAGCATCTGCGCCTTGCCGCGCAGCGTCGCTTCCCGGATGTGGAAGATCAACTCCACTTCGAGCTTCTCATCCAGCGGCTTCTCCAGATGGATGACTCCACCCGACGTCGAGAGCTGATGGATCGCCGCCCGCACCGACCGCTTGTTCGGCAGTCGCACCAGCACTAGCACAGAGCCGCGCAGCTTCACGCGAAACGGGCGATCACTCAGCTTGCTCTCTTTGCCGGCCGCAACCGGCTCCGGCGAATTGATCTCTTCGGACATAGGCTTACCCAGAGTATGGCAGCGTGTGCGGCATTGCAGAAGTTACCAAAGAACACGACCGCGTGTTTGGCAGTGGGGAAGCGGTGTGGGGGATCTTTACTTGCGCCCAGGATGAATTTCGCTGCCGTCGGAGAACAGATTGTAGGGCCAGGCCGCCTTCTTCTGCACCGTCAGCTTCGGAGTGTTCGTTGCAGGGGCGCTCGCCGCGCGGGGAGTGGGATTGTCCTGCGCCGCGGCCTTCCAGTCTTCCGGAGCATTGGCGATCCCCCAAACGTTGCCGTGCGTATAGAGCGACGCGCCGATCAGGAAGTATTGCCCGTCGGTTCCCAGCGGCAAACAGTTCGCGACCGTGGCGGTCACGCTGCCTCCGCCGGGCAGGTTGCTCAGCATGATAGGCGTTCCGACCTGCAGAGCCTCGGAGCTGCGAAAGCCGCATCCCTGCGCGCTGACGATCAGCGCCATGCACTGCTCGCCGTACGGCCGCGTGCGGTCCAGACTGATCACGCTGACCGGGATCTCCACCCGAATCCGGGTGCTGCGTCGAGTCGCGTTTTGGGTCAGAACTTCCATCACTGGGTCCGCAATCGGTGCACTCCATATTGTGACAGAAGCGCCTCCCGACCCGAGGTAACCGAGGTAACTCACGAACGGAAACCACCGGACCCCAGCGGCTAAAGCTGGCGAACCCACGACTGAAGCCGTGCCCTTCCCCTCCGTGGTGTTGACCGATCACCGCCTGGCATTCCGCGCCTGCTTCACGCCTGCGCGGATCCCGGCCTTCACCGCGCGCTGATATCCGGCCGCGTCCATCGCCGACATCGTTGCTGCCGCGATTCCGCCCGGCGTCGCGGCTTCCCGCAGAAGTTCATCTAGGGGTTGACGACTCTCGCGCCAGTAGGAGATGCCGTCGCTCAGCGCGTGAGCCGCGGCAGTCAGTGCCGTCGCGCGATCCAGTCCCGCGTCCTGCGCCGCCTTTGCCAAGGTCGCCAGCGCGTGATACCCGTGGGTGGGCGAGTGCGCGGCGGTAATCGCGTCGAGCTGGCGTTCCGCGAGATTCAGCACAAGCCCGACGTAGGCAAAGAACCGGCGCACTCGTACGCGCTCCGCCGGCGCCATGTCCCGCGCAAAACTCACCGGAGTCAACCCTCTTGCAATCCGGCACACCGGGCTGGGCATGGCGCGCGCCCAGTGAACTGGAGGTCCAAGCCACGCGCGCAGATTCCGCAGCGGAATCCCCGCCGCCAGGCTGACGCAGAGTCGCGGCGGCCCGGCTCCGCAGGCTTTCACCTCTTCGAGCATCTCTCGCACGGATCCCGGACGCACGGCAACCACCAGCATCCCGGCCCGCTCCACCGCGGACTTCAGGTCGCGCGCGATCTCCACCCGCGATTCGCGCCGTAGAGCGCGCAGCTTCTCCGGATGGCGGTCATACACGACGTTCGCCCCCTCGTATCCGGTCAGCCGCAGTCCGGCCGCCAGCGCGCCCGTGATGTGACCTCCACCGAGAAAGACAGTTGGCTTGATCTCATTCACCGGCTCGCCAGGCCTCCGGCGGTCTCTCCGCCATCCATGGTGAACACGTGCCCCGTCGCGAATGCCGCGTCGTCTGATGCCAGATACGCGAATAGTGCCCCAATCTCCGCAGGCGATGCATGACGGCCGAGAGGAATCTTCTGGTTCACTTCCCCCAGCATCGCGTCGGAATACTCGGCGCGCTGCATCGGGGTCAGCACATATCCCGGAGCCACGGCGCACACGCGCACCTTCGGCGCCAGCTCCAGCGCCATCGAGCGCGTCAGCTCGATCACGCCCGCCTTGGTCGCGTTGTAGTCGGCGTAATATGGATATCCCATCACGCCGTTGGTCGACGCGGTCTGCAGAATGACTCCGCTGCCGTTCTCCCACATGTGGCGCGCGGCGGTCTGCGCCATGTAGAACACGCCGGTCAGGTTCACGGCGATCACCTTGTCCCATTCTTCTGGAGTGATGTCGAGAAACTTGTGCCGGATGCTGATGCCCGCGTTGTTGATGAGCACGTCGACGCCGTCCATCAGCCGGATCGCCTCGGCGAACGCCGCCTCGACCTGCATCAGGTCGGTGACGTCGGCGATGATTGCCTCGCCCAGAGAAGGCAGCTCGTGACGAATGTGCTCGCAAGCCTGGGCGTCGCGATCGAGCACGCAGACGCGCGATCCCTCTTCCAGAAAGCGCGCCGCCGTGGCGGCGCCGATCCCGCTCGCGCCGCCGGTGATCAGGACGCGCTTGTCTTTTAGTCCGCGCATGGAGTTCCCTCGGTAAGACTCTATTATCCGGAATGAGATTTGTCATGCCGCGAGGAGCCATGGGGGACAGCCGCCTTCGGTTGTCCAAGCGAGCCCGGGTTTCGGGCCGCGGGGGTTTTGAATGGCGGCGCGGGCGCCCCGGCCTTTGAACTTGCGTCATGTCGCGGCTTCTGTCTTTGTGCTGGTGGGAACTGCTTTCACGCTTACTGGTGGCTTGCGCGTTGGGTTCGGCTGACTTGGTCGGTGCTGGGTTCGGTGGCGCTGCGCTGCGGCCCGGAGCTTCTGGAACCGGGGGACGGACGAATGCCTCCGTCCCTACGCGAGCTGGGGCGGAGGTCGCTGTAGGGGCTGTGGGTGTGCTTGGCGTTGCTGCGTTGCATGTCGCTGCCTTTGCTTTGTTCTGGCTGGCTTGGTATTCGGCCGGGATCTCTTCCCGGGCGCTGGCGGATTCGGCCCGTTCCTCGCGGAGGTGGAGTTCTTTGGCGTATTGTTCGTCGACTTGTTCGAGGGGCGGGGTGGGGTAGTCGGGGACTTCTGTGCCATGTCGGACTCGTGGACGCCGAACTTGACGCGGCGGATGTTGCGGACGGCGGTGTTGAGGGCGCGGAGGGTGAGTTCAGCTCGCTTGAGTTCGATAGTGCCGCGCAGCAGGACTTAGCATGATTAAGCGTGATTCAACTGGGAGCGTGGGTGCCGCCTGGAAGTCGCTACTGCCATCGTCCGGGGTGCCCATGCTTCGAAAATCGCGAAGCATGGGGCAGCCGAGAACGTAGTGGTACAAAGGTAGGCCAGCCCCCCGGAATGTCAGCCGAGGAACTACCTGCGCGCAGCGCCTAGTACGCCGACCAATCCTG
>DATDGW010000619.1:0-8110 GCA_036521895.1 Candidatus Sulfotelmatobacter sp.
GCCAGCTTCGCCAATCCCCAAGCTGAATCGCGCCACAGCGAACTGAAAGATCGAACCCGCCGCCGCGTGAGCCATTGCGGCCGCGCTCCACACAAATACCGCCAGAGAAAATCCCGTGCGCGTTCCCAGCCTGTCGATCAGCTTTCCGATGAATAGCAGCCCGGCCCCATATGCGAACTGGAAGGCGGTCACGATGTTGCTGTACCCCACGTCCGTCCACCCGAATTGGACTTGCAGGGTCGGCTTGAGCAGCGCGATCACCTGCCGGTCCATGTAATTGACCGTCGCAGCGAAAAACAGCAAGCCGCAGATCAGCCAGCGCCGCTGGCCAACTGGATTGTCGGGCTGTGGCAAGACTTCTGGCACGGCGGGGATAGGGCGCAGGTTCACTGGATTGTGTGTATCGGGCGACCTGCATCACTACACATGGCCCGAGGCATGTCCGTCAAGCCATGGCTGAACTGATATCATTCATGGCTTGAATCGCCGGATCGCACCCGGCATTCCAGACCGTACAGAAATCGCGCCCATGGCTGGCTTCCTCACCCAAGACTTCCTTCTCTCGCGCGCCGTCGCGCGCCGTCTTTTTCATCAGTTCGCTGCTTCCCAGCCGATTCTCGACTATCACTGTCATCTGTCTCCCCGCGACATTGCCGAAAATCGACGGTTCGCGAATCTCTTCGAAATCTGGCTCGAAGGCGACCACTACAAATGGCGGGCGATGCGCGCGAACGGCGTTGCCGAGAAGTACATCACGGGAGACGCTACTCCCTACGAGAAATTTCTGGCCTGGGCCCGAACCGTTCCCTACACGCTGCGCAACCCCCTCTACCACTGGACGCACCTCGAGTTGCAGCGCTACTTCGGCGTTGACGAATTGCTCGATCAGACTTCCGCGCCCTCAGTCTGGGAGCGCGCAAACGCCGCGCTGCAAACGCTGACCACGCACGCCATTCTCCAGAAATTCAAGGTCGAGGTCGTGTGCACCACGGACGATCCCACCGAAGACCTCCGGCATCACCGGGCGATTTCGCAGTCAAAGCTGCCCACCCGCGTCTTTCCCGCGTTTCGGCCCGATAAGGCTCTCGCCATCGATAGTCCGGATTTTACGGGCTGGGTCGACAAACTTTCCGCGGCGGCGAATGTCGAGATCCGCGATCTAACCAGCTTTCTCACGGCCCTGCGCAAACGCCACGACGACTTCCATGCCTTGGGCTGCCGTCTCTCCGACCATGGACTGAACCATTGTTATGCGACGCCACGCTCCGAGCCAATCGCGGCAGCTATCTTCTCGAAAGCGCGCAGAGGTCAGTCGGTTACCGAGGACGAGCACACCCAGTTCGCCTCCTTCATGATGCTTTTCTTCGGCCACATCGACGCTGAGAAAGGCTGGACCAAGCAGCTGCACCTCGGCGCCCAGCGCAACGTGAACACCGCGGCTCGCTTAAAGCTCGGAGCCGATGCAGGTTTCGATACCGTCGGTGACTTCCCGCAGGCTGCGAGTCTTGCAGCGTATCTCGACTTGCTGGCTCAGGAGAACGCCCTGCCCCAGATGATCCTTTACAACGTCAATCCCGCAGACACTTTCCAATTCGCGACCCTGATCGGCTGCTTTCAGGGCGGAGACCGTCCCGGCAAGATTCAATACGGCAGCGCCTGGTGGTTCCTTGACCAGAAGCAAGGCATCACCGCGCAACTCGATGCTTTGTCGAATGTGGGTTTGCTCTCGCGCTTCATCGGGATGATCACGGATTCTCGTTCCTTTATGTCTTATCCCCGCCACGAGTACTTCCGGCGCGTTCTTTGCGACCTCATCGGACAGGACGTCACGCGGGGTGAACTGCCGGACGACGATGTGCTCCTAGGCCGTCTCGTTCAAGACATCTGCTATCGCAATGCCAAACAGTACGTGCAATTGCCGGCTCGTTCTTCCAAGACGATCTAGTCGCTTTTATTCAACCGAGCCATGGCGCCAAACCGGCGTAGAATGGGCCCATTCCAAAGGTGAAACGGAGGCTAAGCTTCCGTAGTCCTTTCCAAGACGTCCAAACAGCGGAGGGATTTAGTCTCTTGAACATCTGGGAAGTGATTCGGCAAACCGCCGCTTCCATCGCCGCGCATAAATTGCGCAGCTTCCTGACCATGTTCGGAATCATCTGGGGAATCACTTCTGTCATTTTGCTGGTCGGTTTAGGCAAGGGATTCAGCCGGGACCAGAAGGAACGCCTGAAGACCATCGGCGTCGATCTCGCGATTATCTGGGGTGGGCGCACCAGCGAGCAGGCCGGCGGATACGCCGCCGGGCGCCAGGTCCGCCTGTCGATTCAGGATGCCTACACCATCAAAGATGAAGCTTACCTGATCAAAACCGTCAGTCCCGAACTGCGGCGCAGTGTCGCCGAAGTCAGCCGGTACAACGCTGCATCGCGACCCGTGCGCGGAGTGTGGCCCGAATATCAGCGCTTCCGATCGCTCAAAGTGCAGGAAGGCCGCCTCATGAGCGATGACGACGAAAAGGAAGGCCGCCGCGTCGTCATCCTGGGAGTCGAAGCGCGCGACCAGTTGTTCCCCGGCAAGCCCGCCATCGGTGAGATCCTCACCATGAATGGCTCGCCGTACTCCGTCATCGGTGTTCTGGAAAAGAAAAAGCAGAATGGCAGCTACGGGAGCGGCCCCGACAACACTCAGCTTTTCGTGCCCTACTCCTCCATGGCTCGCGACTATCCTCCGCCGGAGCGCCCCGGAATCTCGAAAGGATGGATCAACAACCTGGTCGTCGAGGTCGCAGATCCCGAGCATCACGAAGAGTCGATGCAGCAGATCTATCAGATCCTCGGTCGCGAGCACCGCTTCGATCCTCATGACAAGGACGCCCTCTTCATCTGGGACACGCTCGATGGTTCGAAGCTGGTGGAGCGGATCTTCGACATTATGACGATCTTTTTCGGCGCGGTTGCCATCATGACGCTCTCGCTCGGCGGCATTGGCGTCATGAACATCATGCTGGTTGCCGTCACCGAGCGTACCCGTGAGATCGGTGTACGGAAATCACTAGGCGCAACCGCGCGGGACATCCGGAATCAATTCTTTGCGGAGTCGGCCACGCTCATGCTGATCAGCGGAGCGCTCGGACTCGGCATTGGTGTGGGGATTTGCCTGATTGTGAGCAATGTGGAGCTACCCGACATCATCCCGCATCCCATCGTCTCGCCAATGGCAATTATTGCGTCGTTGTTGACGTTGGGTTTGATCACAGTCGGCGCCGGAATGTATCCCGCGCAGCGCGCAGCCGCGCTCAGTCCCATCGAGTGCTTGCGCTCGGAATAGTTAGGCTATCGCTATGCGCTTGAAAGAACTCATCCTGCAAAGCTGGGACGCACTGGCCCGCAACCGCCTGCGTTCCATCTTGACCATGATGGGCATCGTCTGGGGACTCACTACGGTCGTGCTGCTGCTTGGATACGGCGAGAGCGTCAGCGAAGGCGTTCTCACTGCCTTTTTGGGCATCGGCAACAACGTCGTCATCGTCTGGCAGGGCCAGACCAGCATGCAGGCGGGCGGACAGCGTGCCGGCAAACGCATCTTCTTCAAGTACGAAGACATCCAAGCTATTCGCGACGAGGCTCCGCTGGTTCGACTGGTCAGTGCGGAATGGGACGATGGCGTCGCCTACAAGTACGGCGACAAGGTCATCTCGGTGCAGACCAAGGCGATCCAGTATCCCTACGGAGAAATGCGTAAGCTGAATGTCGCCGAAGGCCGCTACTTCGAAGAGAGCGACTTTACCGAGCATCGCCACGTTCTGATCTTCGGCCCCAACGCTGCAAAGAAAGTCTTCGGTAATCGCGACCCGGTCGGCGAGCACGTCACCATCAACGGCGCCACCTGGGACGTGATCGGCCTCCTCCGATTGAAGATTCAGGATTCCTCCAATAACGGCCCCGACAACGAGAACGTTTTCATGCCTTTCGAAAGCATGAGCGACTTCAATGACCAGCGCGATCCGACCATGTTTGTGTTCCAGCCGGTTGCAGCGTTGCAGCACAAAGCCGCGCTGGGGCAGGTGAGGGAGGTGCTTGCCCGCCGCCACAACTTCAACCCCAAGGACGATAAATCGAGCCCCGACTGGGACACCGTGGAAGATGCTAAAGATATTCAGCAGTTCGGAATCGCCCTGCGCCTCATCCTCGGCTTCATTGGCTTCCTCACGCTCGGCGTCGGCGGCGTGGGCGTGATGAACATCATGCTGGTCAGCGTGACCGAGCGCACCAAAGAGGTCGGACTGCGCAAGGCACTGGGCGCACGCAACCGCGACATTGCGTTTCAATTTCTCGTGGAGGCCCTGGTTTTAACCTTCGCCGCCGGCCTGGTGGGGATGCTGGTGTCGGTTCTGCTGGCCCACGCCATCCCGCCCATGCCTCTTTACTCCCAGCTGTACAAGACGGCCAACCACGAGGGCGACATCTTCCTGAGGACTTCCACCAATGTGATGCTGACCGCCTTTGCGATCCTGACTTTCGTCGGCATTACGGCCGGCATGTGGCCGGCGCTCAAAGCCTCGCGTATGGAGCCGGTCGAGGCCTTGCGCTACGAATAGGCCGTTGAACTCCGGGTGCAATCCATGTTGCTGAAAATAAAAAACTTATAAATCGATCGATGAGCTGCGCGGCGAAGTTTGCCGCCTCAGGCATCCCCAATTTATTCCTGTGCAACTAACAAATTAGTTGACCTTTTACCCCAAGCTACGTCTTACTAGACAGCAAGGCGGCACAGACACAAGGAGGAGCATTGGCCCGTAGCAAGTCCGCAACCCTGACCGAAGCTGAGTTGCGCATTATGAATGTCCTCTGGGAGCGCGGGTCCGCGACCGTCCACGAGGTGCTCGCAGCGCTTCCCGCCAAGCCGGCCCTGGCCTACAACTCCGTTCTGACCATCATTCGGATTTTGGAGAAAAAGGGATACGCCAAGCACGTGAAAGACCAGCGTGCCCACGTGTATCTGCCGCAAGTAGACCGCAAAGACGCTACGAGGTTCGAAGTGCGGCATCTGGTGAGCCGTTTCTTCGCCAACTCTCGCGAACAACTCGTGCTCAACGTTCTGGAAGAATCCGGCGTCGATGCCGAAGAACTCGAACGCGTGCGGCAGTTGCTGGAAAGGAGCAAGTGACCCAGCGATGACCGCAGCCTTCGATCTGAACCCGATCGCCCAGACATCAGCCGTCCAGATTGTGAATTGTCTGGTGGAGGGCACGCTAATCGCGATCTTCGCGGGCTTGATGTTGAGCGTAACCCGTCGACGGAACGCGGTCACACGCTTCGCGGTGTGGTTCTGCGCGCTGATGGCGATTGCGATTCTGCCCTTTTTCGCCAATTCGTTGGGGACGCATGTTGTTTCGAATCGTTTGGCCCTTGCAGAGCGACCTGCCATCACGCTGCCCGGTACCTGGGCACTTTACTTGCTCGGAGCGTGGGCCGCAATTGCCGCGTGGCATCTGATCGGCGTCGGCAGAGGTCTGTGGCATCTGCATACGCTGCGCAAGAGTTGCGCCGCGATCGATCCCGCGACCTTAGATCCTCTTTTGCAAAATACGCTTGTTCGTAACCAGTCTCCCAGGCGGATTGTGCTTTGCACCTCCGACCTCGCGCAGGTTCCCACCGCCCTCGGGCTCGTGAAGCCTGCGATTGTCATGCCAGCATGGGTACTGCGAGAACTCTCAGCAGAAGAGCTGAATCAGATTCTGCTGCACGAGATCGCGCACCTGCGCCGTTGGGACGACTGGACCAACCTGGCCCAAAAGCTGGTGAAGGCCCTCTTCTTCTTCCATCCGGCCGTCTGGTGGATCGAGATGAGAGTCTCGCTGGAACGCGAGATGGCCTGTGACGATGCCGTGCTGGCAGAAACCGCAAGCCCGCGAGCCTATGCGGAGTGCCTGGCACACCTCGCGGAAAAGACGCTGATTCAACGCAGCCTCGCCTTCGCACAGGCGGCTTTGGGAAAGATTCATCAGACTTCGCTCCGCGTCGCTCAAATTCTCGACGCGAATCGTCCCACGGGCAAGGGACGCTCCTGGAAGCCGGCCGTGTCGTTCGTTGCCGTTTTCGCCATGGCCAGCGGTCTTGGGATTGCAAGAGCTCCGAGACTGATCGCATTCAGCGACCGCGGGACGAGTCCGGTGTCCGCTTCTGCGACGATCGACTCCTCGGTCGATCAAGTCGCGAGCCGGCGCATGTTGGCCTCCATGCCGATCGTGCCCGTAAGCGTGAAGATTGCGCCTCAGCCCCGGACTCGGCTGGCGAACACGAAGCCGGCCACACCCGCGACTCGCCGCAAAGCGGAGGCTCCTGAAGATACCGTTGCGAACCAGCTCGCGGCTGCGGATCAGCCAGCTGCGACTATGGTCGGCCTGACCCGTGCAAACGGCGCTGCATTCGCAGTCACGGAAACTTTGTTTGTGGTGGTGGAAGGCAACGAGCACGGCCCCGCAAACCGGCCGGTATTTCAGATCCAAATGTGGCGCGTAATGGTTCTGCATCCGGTCGTCGATCCCAACAGCAACAGAATTCCCGCGAAACAAACTTAAACATGAGTTGAAGGAAAACAGATGCGGAGCACCAATTTTAAAGACTAACGAATTAGTTGTTAACAATCTTGAAAGGGAGTAACTCGAAATGAATGTAGGAACGCAGTGGAAAGACAGCACGAAGAAATGGACGCGGCGACTGGCGGTGCCGATGCTTGCACTCGCCCTAATCGGCGCGTTCGTAACCCATGAATTCGCAAAACCCACCACGGCTAAGGCTGCTGACGCCGCACCCTCCGCCGCGCCGCTGGATGCCGACAGCGTCGGCGCGCTGCTTGCCCTCGACAAGGCGATGGAAACGTTGGCTGCCCGCGTTACCCCCGCGGTCGTCAATGTCACCGTAACCTCACGCACCAAGTCGGAAACCGCTGGCAAGCAAGTTCCCGAAGACATGCAACAATTCTTCGGCCAGGGCGGGCCGTTTGGTCAGTTCTTCGGCCCGGGCATGCAGCAGCGCCGGCCCCAGATTGAGCACGGCATGGGCAGCGGCGTCGTGATCTCGCCTGACGGATACATTGTTACCAACAATCACGTTGTCGACGGAGCAGTCGATATCCGCGTCACCACTAGCAACCGCCGCGTGCTGAAGGCGAAACTGATCGGCACCGATCCTGTGACGGACCTCGCTGTTCTGAAGGTCGACGCGAAAGATCTCACCAGCGCTCCCTGGGGCGACTCCAAAGAAGTCCGCCCCGGCCAAACCGTGCTGGCCTTCGGCAATCCCTATGGATTCCGCTTCACCGTCACGCGAGGAATCGTGAGCGCCGTCAATCGCGCAAACCCCGACCCGACCGATCGCTCTAAGCCCGGCGAGTTTATCCAGACCGATGCGGCCATCAACCCCGGTAATTCCGGCGGACCGCTGGTTGACGCGCGCGGCGAAGTCGTTGGGATCAACACCAACCTGATTTCTCCTTCAGGAACGTTCTCCGGCATGGGATTCGCGATTCCGTCGCAGATCGTGAGGCCGACGGTCGAGACGCTGATCCGCTATGGCAAAGTCAGCCACGGCCATATCGGCATCGGTATCGCCGACGTGACGCCGGAAAACGCGAAGTTCTTCGACGAGACGAATGCGACAGGCGGAGTGGTCACGCAAGTCGAGCCCGACTCTCCGGGAGCCAAGGCTGGCCTGCAGATCGGCGACGTCATCACCGAAATCGACGGTCAGAAAGTCAGCGACGCCGGCGAACTCCAGGTGCTGGTCGGACAGAAGCAGCCCGGCTCGAAGATCACGCTTAAGGTTCTTCGCGACGGCAAGAGCATGACAATTCCCGTGACGCTCGAGGAACTCGGCAGCCGCAACGCCGAAAGCAGCGACAACTCTGGCAACGGCGAAGGCAAAATGCACTGGGGCATCGGCCTCGCCAATCTCACGCCGGAACTGCGCGATCAGCTTCAGGCTCCGAAAGAGATTCACGGAGCCGTGATCGAGCAGGTACAACCGGGCAGCTCTGCCGATAACGCGGGACTGCAGCAGGGAGACATCATCCTCGAAGTCAACCGCCACAAAGTCCAATCTGCCAGCGA
>DATDGW010000620.1:0-8766 GCA_036521895.1 Candidatus Sulfotelmatobacter sp.
CGTCCGATCGCGACCGTGCGAAAACCCATCTGGCGGGCATACTGAATGCCGAGATGTCCGAGGCCGCCGATCCCCTGCACCGCGACGACGTCGCCGGCGCGTGCTCCTGAGTTGCGCAATGCGTTGAATACCGTGATGCCCGCGCACATCAGCGGAGCCGCTTCGTCGGCAGGCAGGTCGTCCGGCATGAGTGCGACCGCTTCGGCCGGAACCACCATGTACTCGGCATAGCCGCCATCAAACGTGATCGCAGTAATCTTTTCGAAACGGCAGTTGATGAAGTCGCCGCGCCGGCAGGGGTCGCACTGAAAGCAGTGTCCGCCATGCCATCCCACACCGACCCGTTGGGCGGGCTTCCAGGGAGTTACGTCAGCGCCGACGGCGTCGATGCGTCCTGCGATTTCGTGGCCCGGCACCCGGGGATATTGAATTCCCGGCCAGTGTCCCTCTTTCACCAGCGCGTCGCTGTGGCAGATGCCGCAGGCTTCGACTTTGATGCGGACCTGGCCCCGACCCGGCTGGGGGACGGGACGCTCGACGACTTCGAAATTTCCACCTGGCTTAGGGACTTGAACTGCTTTCATGGCGGCCTCTTCAAGAATTGTTGTCTGAGACGAGAAATTGAGAAATTGTGAGGTTGAGACTGCGCGGCAGACTTACTCGCATGTTTGTGCTGACAGGTTATAGATCAGGAAAACGCGGCATGGATGCAACAATTTCGGAAGCGCTCTTTGAAGCCTATCCGAGTTTCGGGATCGCCTGCTCAATCCGTGCCAGCGTCGTTTCCCGCCCCAGCACTTCCAGAGTCTCAAACAGCGGTGGGGCATTCTTCCGCCCGCAAACGGCTACCCGAATCGGCTGGAACATCTGTCCGGCTTTGATCCCGAGCTCTTGGGCCGCTGTACGCAAAGTTTGATCCAGCGGGTCGTGCTTGAATTCCACGTTGGCCAGCACTGCTTTCGCGCGTTGTAGAGCTCTCCGCGCCAGGGCCGCGTCTCCCTTTTGCGGGATGAGTCCGGCGGGGTCGTACGGCGGCAGTTGATCGACGAAGAAGAAGTCGGCTGCGGTGAGGACGTCACGCAGCAGTTTGATGCGCTCGCGGATCAGGGGCGTAATGCGCAGCATTGTTTCCGGCGTGATGTTGAAGCCGGCTTCGCGGACGATCGGCAGCAGACGCTGGCTCAGTTCCTCGATGGCAAGGCCACGAATGTGCTCCGCGTTGAGCCATACCGACTTGGGATCGAACGTTTCCTCTGGGGTTGTAGCGGGTTCCTGGAAGTTCACCACGGCGTTCGCGCGGTTGATGCCTTCGAGCGAGAATGCCTCCACCAGCTCCTGCCGGCTCATCTGTTGGCGATCATTTTTCGGCGACCAGCCCAGCAGGCACAGAAAGTTGATGAAGGCCTCGGGCAGGAATCCCGCGTCGCGATATGTGGTTACGCTCACCACCGGGCCATGGCGGCGCTTCGAGAGCTTCGTCCCATCGGGCGCGACCAGCAGGGGCAAGTGCGCGAACTGCGGCGGCGTGAAGCCGGCTGCTTCAAAGATCAATACGTGCTTGTAGGTGTTCGAAAGATGATCCTGGCCGCGAATGATGTGGCTGATGCGCAAGTCCGCGTCGTCGGCGCACGAGGCCAGGTGATAGGTCGGCGTGCCATCCGAGCGCACCAGGGCGAAGTCTTCGATATCGGCTGCGGCCTTCATCTGCTCGCCATACACGGCATCGGTGAAGCGCACCACACCGCCGTCGCGTGGCACACGAAAGCGCACCGCAAACGGTTCTCCAGCGGCGGCACGCCGGTCGCTTTCCTCACGCGAAAGCTCGCGCATGCCTGGGTTGAACAGCCATGTTCCGTGCGCTCCCGAGCGTTCACTGTCCCCGGTGTGGGCGGGCGTGAAATCGCGGTAAGCGCGACCCTTCTGCAAGATGGTCTCCGCCGTCTGCCGGTGCAGTTCAGCACGTTCGGACTGCTGGTACTCTTCGTCCCAACTCAGGCCCAACCATTTCAATCCCTCGAAAATCGAGTCGACCGAGGCGTCGGTGTTGCGTTCCACGTCGGTGTCGTCGAGCCGCAGAATCATCGTTCCGTCGTTCCGGCGGGCATAGAGCCAGTTAAAGATGAAGGTGCGAGCGCTTCCCAGGTGCAGAAACCCGGTAGGCGAAGGCGCAAAACGCACTCGCGGCCTATGGAGCGAAGATGATTCCAAAGATTCGAACATAAGGTCAGGGCCGGTTCACAAAGCCGCATCGGGCCGCTGCGGGTCCCGCAAGAAAGAACGCTCTGCCGCAAGAAACGTCGAGACCAGGCGAACCTTGGATTGGCCGAAGTCCGATGGTACGGGCAGCCAAAAGCATCGGTCAAGCGGGGAGCGCCATAACGATTTTGTTTGCAACCCTTTGAATTCAAAATGGATCGAAGGCGGACAGTGTACTTAAAACCTGTTGTATTCGGATGCCCCGATATGAAAGCATTACAGCACTGTTTCCCCCCGAAACTGAGCCAGCACGCTTGGCCAGAGGTGTCTTCGCCGACCCTATGAACAGTGTAGTCATCACGACGGTTTTGATCCCGGGATTCGTCTCGGTTCTGCTGTTCCTCGTCTTTACTTATCTGCACGAGCAGAGCCGCCAACAATACTTTCGGGCGTGGAAATGGGCTTGGGCCTTTTACTCGCTGCACTACGTGCTCGATACCTTTCCGTCGTCTCCGTTCGCATTCTTTGTTGGCGAGCTCTTCCTGGTCGCGATGGCGTTGTGCATTTTCGTTTCAACGCGCCTGATGCGCGCCTCCTACCGTTTCCGCTGGTATGACGTCGCGGTTGGAGCGGTCGGGGTCACGCTCGCCAGTCTGACGCTTCGCGGACACATGGTGAACGGCATTTTTCGACCGGATGCCCAGCCGGCAATCCGGCTCGGCATCGGTCTGGCTGCGATTCTGCTGTATTGCTCGGCGGTCTTCTACGTGAACGGCCACAAGCGCGGATCGCTGGCCTTCCAGGTGCTCGCCATTTCGCTCGCCCTGTGGGCGGTGCTGATGGGCGTGGGACAGCTGCAGCATCCGTGGATGCAAATCTTCGGCAACGCCAGCCGCGTGTTTGGCCCGGTGCCGCAGATGCTGCTGGGCATCGCCATGGTGATGGTGCTGTTTGAAAATCAGCGCAACGCCGTGCAGGAAAATACGCTGGCTCTGTCGACCTTGGGCGTGGATCCGCGCCGTCTGCTGTTCGCCGAGGACCTGGTGCCCAACATGCAGGCCGCCCTGGAGCGGTTGCGCAGCGCTCTCCCGATGCACCGCGCCGCGATCGTAATCACCGAACGCTGGCGTGGTCTGTTGCCGTCAGTGCAACAGGGATTCCCCCAGGGACTACTCGAGGCCCTGGAAAAGAGTGGGGCCGGCGATTACGTTTGCGAGCTTGCTTACCGGCAGAGCGGAATCTTTACGGTGCACGATTTGGCAGAGATGACCGAGCCCCTGCCGGTAGCGCCGATGGGAACTTTCGCGGCATTCAAGCGAATTCTCACCGCTGCTGACGTGCGCAATCTAACTGCGGTCAACCTGCAGACGCGCGAGCACAATTTTGGCGTGATCCTGTTTCCCCATGCCGAACGCAGAGCGTTCGGTTCGTCCGGTCCGCGGCTCATGGTGGGACTGGCTCTGCAGCTGGGCCTGACGCTAGAAAACTATGTGGTCAGCCACGATGCCCATCGCCGGACGAAAGAATACGAACTGCTCACCGATATCGGCAAGGCAATCAGTTCGCGCCTCGACCAGGACGAGATCCTGCGCACCATCCAGAGCGAGCTAGGGCAGATTTTCGACACCAGCCATTTCTACATCGCGTTTCAAGAGGGAGAGCAGATCCGGTTTGAACTCGAGGTCCGCGACAGGCGTGTGCTACCCAAGCGCACCCGGGAATTGCGGAACGCCTTCACCGAGCACGTCATCCGCACGGGCGAACCACTCCTCATCCGCTCCGACTTGGAGAACACGCGTAAGAGTTTGGGCATCGCGCACGTTCCGCAACGTCCGGCGAAATGCCTCATCGCCGCGCCGATTTTCCTGGGGAACAAGGCGTCCGGGATTATGGTGGCCATGAACCCGGACCGGGAATTCGTTTTCGAACAGCGTGACCTTGACGTGCTGGTAACGGCCGCGGGACAGGTTTCGGTCGCCGTGGAGAATGCGCGCCTGTTCGCCGAAGAGCAGCGCCGTTCGCGGCAACTCGCCTTCCTCAACAATGTTTCGCGCACGGCGATCTCCAGCGACGATCCAGTGCACATGCTCGGCGAGATTGCCAGCGAGATTCAGAAGAACTTCATCTTTGATCATATTGGCGTCGGATTGCTCGACTACGGAACCAAGGAGATCGAGATCAAGGCCGAGGCAGGCGCGACGGCTCATGCCACCGGTAGACGGATCCCGCTGGGAACGGGCATTCTGGGGAGGGTGGCCCGTACCGGCGAACGGGCTCTGGTGCAGAACGCCTTGCCCGGCAATCTGACCGGCATCCTGCCCGATTCCCGCGCGGTACTGTGCATCCCCATCACCTACGGCGAATCGCTGCTCGGAGTGCTCAACATTGAGAGCCGCAACGAAAATGCCTTCGCTCCGCAGGATGTTCTGATTTTGAATACGCTGGCCGACTTGCTGGCGACAGCATTGCACAATGCTTTCGTCTTCCAGAAACTGCAACAGCAATCGATCACCGACGGCCTGACCGGCATCAAGACGCGCCGCTTTTTCTGGGAGGCCTTATCGGCGGAGTGGAAACGCGCTTCGCGTTCGGGTCGTCCGTTCTCGGTGGTGCTCATCGATCTCGACAAGTTCAAAGAGGTCAACGACACGATGGGCCACTTCGAGGGCGATCTGGTGCTCGCGCGCGTGGGCCGCCTGCTAGAACAGAAGTCCCGGCAATCGAACGTCGTGGCCCGCTATGGCGGCGACGAGTTCATCGTCCTGATGCCGGAGACGGGCGCCGAGCAAGCCCAGGTGCTAGCCGAGCGCCTGCGCCAGTGGCTGGCCACCGATCCCATGCTGAGCGAACACCACATCACCGGCAGCTTCGGCGTGGCCAGCTTCCCCATGCACGGGTTCTCGATCGAGGACATCATCCGCGTGGCCGACGCCGGCATGTACGTCTCCAAGCGCTCGGGAGGAAACTCGGTTTCGACGGCGCAGGAATTTGTCGAAGGACAGGACTTCGCGCGGCAGCGCCAGCAAATCTCCGCGTATATCGAGGGCTTCCTGCAGCGCGAGAATTCCGGACCCGATCATCTCGAGGAATTGACCTCAACCCTGTTCAAACTCTGCGGCGGGGATGAAGGGATCAACGTGCCGCTATTGAAGGAGGCCATCGAGTCCTTGAGCCGGGCTGCCGAGTCGCGCGAGTTGCAGAGCGCCGGCCACGGCGATTTGGTTGCGCGTTACACGGAGGTCATCGCTCGCGCTCTGGGCCTGTCGTCCGAGGAGACGGCCGATCTGGTGTACGCTGCCCGTGTGCACGACGTGGGCAAGATTTTCGTGCCCGAGCGCGTGCTTAACAAACCGGGGCCGCTCGGCGAAGATGAGTTTCTTCAAGTGAAAATGCACGCCCACGTGGGCGCGGAGATCGTCGGCACCATCCCGCACTCCCACATGATGCGGGAGGCGATCGAACATCATCATCAACGTTTCGATGGATCGGGCTATCCCGACGGTTTGCGCGGGGAGGAGATTCCCCTGTGCGCCCGCATTATTGCTCTGACGGACGCCTACGCCAATATGGTCACGGAGCAGTCGTTCGCCGCCGCACGCACGCCCGAGCAGGCTCTCGAGGAACTTTCCAAAATGAGCGGCACGCGCTTCGACGGCATGCTGGTGCGCCTGCTGCTGCGGGGGTTGAAGTCAGAGCGAATCTCCTCCGGCACGGGAGACTAACCGGCTTCCGCAAGGAATCAGGCCTCTCAGATCCGCTACTGGCGCAACGTTCCTCGAAACGCTCCCAGAGTGGCTGCGGAGCCAAACTGAAATATTGACGTCGCTTTTCCCGGGCGGGGGAAGCAAATCTTTTCGAGTTTTTCACTTCACTTGCGGGGTTGGAGGAGAGCCTGCGGCAGCTACCGTCTGCAACCAGCATCATCGCGTTCCGCAGGCCACAGCTAACGATTCGCGGGATCGTGGATGATGAATTCACGGGCAACGGTTGGACAGTGTCGCCGATGCCGCAGAGTGCTTAGTAGTGGAAACCGTTCGCACAACGGCAGCAAGACCTTCGTGGTTTCACGACGAGACCGGAGAGTCGCACCATGAGTTGCGGGCAGCCCTTGAGGATTCGCGCGGACGGCAAGTTGCTGGGGGCGAGCATCCAAAGTGGCGGAACGATGGCCCAGACGTAATCTCTGGGTACATTCCAGAGGGTGATGGGATCGTGAAGCCTGGGGTTTGCTAAACCCTCCGGAGAACTGCCCGAAGGTTTTCGGGTTTCACGCTAACTGTTCGGCACAGCGGATGATGAGATAGCCTAGCTTCCTATGTCCATCCCCCTTTCTCTCTCCGGTAAAGTTGCTCTCATTTCTGGCGGTTCGCGCGGCATCGGGGCTGCCACGGTTCGCATGTTCGCTGCCGCCGGTGCGAAAGTTGCGTTCAGTTATCGCAGCGCACGATCTCAAGCGGAAACGCTGGCTAGAGAATGCGGCGCGAGCGTCTGCCATCCTATCGCTTCCGATCTGAACAACCCCGAGGCAGGCCGTGCCCTGGTGGACGAAACCGTGCGGCATTTCGGGCGGCTCGACATTCTCGTGGCCAACCACGGCGTGTGGCCGGAGCAGGACGTGCCCATCGAGCGCATGTCCGATGAGCAATGGCGCAACACGTTGTCCATCAATCTGGATGGAGTCTTCGGGCTAGTTAAGCACGCGGTGGCGCAGATGAAGTCGCAGGCCCGCACCCGGGAGCCCGCGGGACACATCGTGCTGATCAGTTCCACCAGCGGCCAGCGGGGCGAGGCCTTTCATTGCGACTACTCCGCAACCAAGGGCGCCGTCATCAGTCTCACCAAGAGCCTGTCGACCGAATTGGCTTCCGCCGGAATCTACGTAAACTGCGTGGCTCCCGGCTGGGTCGACACGGACATGAGCGCCGGGGCCCTTGCCGACCCGAAGAGCGGGGACGAGATTCGCAGGACGATTCCCATGGGTCGCGTCGGACGGCCCGAGGAAATTGCGGCTCCAGTGCTGTTTCTGTGCACGGAGCACGCGGGCTTCATTACTGGAGAGGTTTTCAACGTGAACGGCGGTGCGGTTCTGGCGGGATAGCAGCTCTCAGAAATCACCATAAAAACGCACTGTGCCAGCTTGCAATCCCGCTCTTTCCTGCATCCAAGGGATGAGAGGAGCTGTCACTGTTGCGGGCGGAAGGTCCCCAAGAAACGCTACAATCCTGATTGCACGCGGTCACTCCCTCAAGTGGAATGAGACAGTTTTTCCCGATTCTGGTTTTGGTGTGTTCGGCCTGGGCCCAGGCGGGCGGGGAGCCTCGTCCTGCCGCGACACCAGGATCGCCGCAAACTGGATCGCAGTCGCAGGCCGCCGTCCCCGCGGACCAGGAAAATGCCCGCAAGGCGCGAGGGATCGTCGAACAAGGAATTCAAGCGCTGGGCGGGCAGCTCTACCTAACCCTCCGCGACCGTGAACAACAGGGACGCATCTACAGCTTCCACCACGGTCGGGAGAGTGGCGGCGGGGTGTTCTGGAGTTTCTTTGAGTTTCCCGATAAAGAGCGGGTGGAACTCACCAAGGAGCGCGACATCGCGGAGTTGTATGTCGGCAATAAGGCATACGAAATTACCTACAAAGGCCCGCATCCCATCGAGGAAAAGACCCGCCTCGACTACATGCGCCGCCACCGGTTCTCGCTCGACACCGTTCTTCGCACCTGGGTCAACGATCCCGGCGTGATTTTCTTGTATGAAGGACCCGCGATTGCGGCGCAGCATCCGTCTGACCAGGTCACCCTGATCAACTCTCAGGACGAAAGCGTCACCCTATACTTTGATACCGACTCGCACCTCCCGGTAAAAAAGTCTTTCACTTGGCGTGACCCCGTCGACAAACAGAAGAATCTGGAAGAAGAGGTCTACGAGAACTACCGCCGGGTCTCCGGCACGATGGCGCCCTACAACATCACCCGCTTGTTCAACGGAGACATGTCGAACCAACGCTTCCTGAACTCGGTGACCATCAATCAAGCTCTCGATGAGGCCATGTTCGATCCCAACTCCGGCTACAACCCCAACAAGGCTCCCGCCAAGCAAGGCAACAAGCACTAGGACAGCCTGATGCTGTGGGATCTTCGAGGCGAACCGATTGTCGCTTGACCTTAGTGTCTCAAGCACACTATTGTGGGTGTCAATAAGACACTTATAGGAGACGTCATGCTGAACTTCATGAAAGTGCCGCCCACCACCTACGTCCTGCAAGTCAAGCGCGGGAAGGTCAAGCGTGAGGGCGTCGGACTATCGTTCATCTATTCCGTGCCAACTTCTACCATCGTCACTATTCCGGCCGCCAGCGCGGATGTGCCCTTCGTATTCCAAGAGGCAACCGCCGAACTTTCAGTCGGTGAGCCTTCAAGGCCAACTTACCTACCGCGTCGCCGACGCGAAGCGCCTGGCCGCGCTGCTGGATTTCAGCGTCAACACGCGCCGCGTCTATTGTTCCGACGATCCTCGCAAGCTGCCGGAGCGCTTGGTGCGCACCATGCAAACGCTGACGCGAGCGGTGACCCA
>DATDGW010000621.1:0-7079 GCA_036521895.1 Candidatus Sulfotelmatobacter sp.
TGAAGCCCGAAATGCGCACCTTCGCCGCCGTCATGGTGCACATCGCCTCGGGAAACGTCTATGCCGTCAAGGCCGCCAACGGAGAAAATGTAAATTGGGACGAGCTTGACCCGAAAAATTACGCCAGGCGAGCCGACGTGGTCGCCCTCATGGAAAAGTCGATTGCCGACGCCAACGCCACACTGAAATCGGTCTCGGATGCGGACTTGTCGAAGTCGGTGGAACCGTGGATAAGCGTGATCGAGCACTCCGCCGAACACTACGGATTGCTCGTCGCCTACTATCGCGCCAATGGGTTGGTGCCACCCGAGTCGCGCCCGAAGAAATAACGCTAGCGATCACGACATGGACAGTAATTTGGTAAGCTCTTAACACGCCACCTCCCGAGGAGGACCTCATGCGTCGTCGCGAATTCCTCATTCGCTCCGCCACCACCGCAGGTGCGGCATGGCTCTCATCCAAAGCAATCTTCCAGGCGATCGCCGAACAAACGCTTCCCGCAAAATTCTCCGCCTTCGACACCGTCACTCTAGGCTGCACCGGCATCAAGACCAGTCGCCTCGCCATGGGCACTGGCACCGTCGGCTCCGGACATCACTCCAACCAAACCGCCCTGGGCGTAAAAGGCCTCTCCGACCTCCTGCTCAACGGATACGATCAAGGCCTCCGCTTCTTCGACGCCGCCGACTCCTACGGAAGCCATCCTCACCTCGCCGAAGCCCTGAAGCACGTCCCCCGCGACAAAGTCACGGTCCTTACCAAGACCTTCTCCCGCGATCCCGCCAGCGCCCGCGCCGATCTTGACCGCTTCCGTCGCGAACTCGGCACCGACTATGTCGACATCTGCCTGATGCACTGCGTCACCGAAGCCGACTGGACCGACCGCTACCACGGGGTCATGGACGTGCTCTCCGAAGCGAAGCAGAAGGGAGTCATCCGCACCCACGGCTGCTCGTGCCACACCATCGAAGCCCTGGGCGCCGCCGCGAAATCTCCCTGGGTCGAACTCGACCTGGCCCGCATCAACCCCGTCGGCGCCTATATGGACGCCGATCCCGCAACCGTCGTGAGCGTGTTAAAAGAAATGAAGGCCGCCGGAAAAGCGCTTGTAGGAATGAAAATTCTCGGCCAAGGCAAGCTGCGCAGCCGTCAGGACGAAGCCATCAAATTCGCTCTGTCGCTCGGCATCCTCGACGCCTTCACCATCGGCGCCGAAAGCAAGCAGGAGCAGAACGACCTCATCCGCCGCATCGCCTCCGCTTAAAAAAAATCGAGAGCTGCCCCACCCTGGTCGCGCATTTTGCGACAGGGTGGGGATTTTGACTTCGCGATCTTCGCTTTCCGGGGATCCCGATTTCTTCATGTCGGGACAGCCGTCCTCGGCGGTCCCGCCGCGAAGCGGCGAAAGAATGCAACCCACGGCGAAAGCCGTGGGGACCAGTCCAATTTTGCGGAATCAGTTCCAGAAGGAGGAAAGAAAACAGTACGAAGGCAGAACGCTCTAGCTTAACTCTCCATCACCTTCAACCCCGCGCTCACGATCAACCGCGCCTCCGTCGCCCGCTGCACGTCCTCAGCCGTCAACCCCGGCGCCACTTCCTCCAGCACCAGCCCATTCTTCGTCACGCGAATGTAGGCCATCTCCGTCGCAATCGTATCGACGACATTCACGCCCGTCAGCGGCAGCGTGCACTTCTTCAAAATCTTCGCAGCCCCTTCGCGCGTCGTATGCTCCATCGCCACCACCACGCGCCGCGCCCCCGCCACCAGGTCCATCGCCCCGCCCATCCCCTTCACCATCTTCCCCGGAATCATCCAGTTCGCAATGCTCCCGGTCTCATCCACTTCCATCGCCCCCAGCACGCTCAAATCAATACGCCCGCCGCGAATCATCGCAAATGAATCTGCGCTCGAAAAATAAGAAGTCCCCGGCATCTCGCTGATAGTCTCTTTCCCGGCATTGATCAGATCCGGATCCTCCGTTCCCGCCACCGGATAAGGCCCAATCCCGAGCATCCCATTCTCCGACTGAAGAATAACCTCCATTCCCTCCGGCACATAATTCGCGATGAGCGTAGGCATCCCAATCCCCAGGTTCACATAAAACCCATCGCGGAGTTCGCGCGCAATCCGCTTCACAATGCGTTCACGCTTGTCGACATCTTTCCCCAGCCTATTCATAATTGGGTCAATCTAATAAACCTTGTCATCCTGATCTCACCACCGCGTCCCAACTGAATACTGAGTACTAGCTCCCAACCTTCTTTACCGTCCTCCGCTCAATCCTCCGCTCGTACACCTCCCCCTGAAAAATCCTCTTCACATAAATCGAAGGCGTATGAATCGCATCCCCATCCAATCCTCCGACGTCCACAAGATGCTCCACCTCGGCAATCGTGATCTTCGCCGCCGTCGCCATCATCGGGTTAAAATTCCGCGCCGTCTTCCGGTAAATCAAATTCCCCTCGCGGTCGCCCTTCCAAGCTTTCACGAACGCAAAGTCGGCCTTCAGCCCGCGTTCCATCACATAAGTCCGCCCATCAAACTCGCGCGTCTCCTTGCCTTCCGCGATAACCGTCCCCACGCCGGTCGGTGTATAAAACGCAGGGATCCCTGCGCCGCCGGCGCGAATCCGCTCCGAAAACGTCCCCTGCGGCACCAGATCCAGCTTAATCGTCCCCTTCAGCACCATCTCTTCCAGCAGTCGGTTCTCACCCACATACGATCCAATGTGATGCACGATCTGCCCCGCCGCCAGCAGCAAGCCATTCCCCACGCCGTCGATGCCGACGTTGTTGCTGATGGTCCGCAGATTCTTCGTCCCCTTGCGCACCAGCGCGCGAATCAGGTTCTCCGGCATCCCGCACAAGCCGAATCCCCCGATCATGATCGTCGCCCCATCAAATACGTCGCGGATGGCATCATCCGCATTGCCCACAACTTTATTCATCGCGCCAAGGATTCTAAATCAATTTCACCACGGAAGCACCGAGACACGGAGAAGGACGGAGATGGACAAGCTCAAGAAAAGAACTCCTAAAAGAGATGGGCAGAGAGCGCTTAAGATCGGGAATTAAGATTTGTCGTCTCCGAGCGTCCGTGTCTGCCTGATGAAAATTACCGCTTCTTCATCGGACTCTTTCTCAACTGATGCGCCTGCTCAAACTCTTCCGCCAGCTGCCGAGTGGCCAGGTTCTCCCGGATGTGCGCCAGCCGCTGCTCCAGCTTCCACAGCGCCTTTTCCAAATTTGTCTTGTTGCTGATCGCGATATCCCGCCACATCGAATACGGACTCGCCGAAATCCGCGTCATCTCCTGCAACGCGCGCCCACCCGCGGGCAGCAACGGAGCCTCATCCCCAAACTCCTCCACCAGCGCCGCCGCCAGCGCGGTCGAAATCATCTGCGGAACGTGGCTGATCCAGGCGCACAGCCGGTCATGCTCCTCCGCTGGCAGCATGGCAATTCGCGACCCGACCGCATCGATCCACCCGGCAAACTCCGCAAACACTCCTTCATTCAGATGCTGCCCCGGCAGCGGCGTCAGAAACCACACCGCCTTGTGAAACAACTCGGCATCCGCGTAATCGACGCCGCTCATCTCCGTGCCCGCCATCGGATGCCCCGCCAGAAACCGTTTCCCCGCACTCTTCCCAAACACCTTCACCGCGCGCTCCACCACCGCAGTCTTCGTGCTCCCCACATCGGTAAGCAAAGCCTTCGTCGGAAGCACCGGCCCGATGCGCTCAATGAGATCGACAATCGCGAGCACCGGAGTCGCCAGCACCACCACTTGACTCCCGCGCACCGCATCCCCCGGATTCACCGTTCCGCCGTCGATGGCTCCTCGCGCCCGCGCCCGTTCCAGCGTCCCCTCCCGATCGCACCCCACAATCCGCCCAGAAAACTTCTTCTTCCGCAGCGCAAGCCCCAGCGACCCGCCAATCAAGCCGGTGCCAATAATCGTGATTTGCCGAATCGCCATCAAGAAAACGCACCCCAGAGACCCCGAGACAAAGAGGAAGAACTGATGATTCTTGGATCGCTGAGTATCGACCCAGAAACCTGGTAGACAACGGACTGTCAATCAGCAAGCGGGAACCAGCAATAATTGCCTTTCTCTGTGTCTCTGTGAGTCTGTGGTGAAAACGTCTAAATCTTTCGTCCCACCGCCGGCGCGATAATCCGCAACTCATCCATCAGCGTCGCGAACTGCTCGGGAAACAGCGATTGCGCCCCATCCGACCATGCCTTGTTCGGATCGCAATGCACTTCAATCAGCAGCGCATCCGCTCCAGCCGCTACCGACGCCCGCGCCATCGGCGCCACCTTGTCCCGCCGTCCCGTCCCGTGCGACGGATCCGCCGTCATCGGCAAATGCGACAGCTTGTGAATAATCGGAATCGCCGAAATATCCATCGTGTTCCGCGTATAAGTCTCAAACGTCCGGATCCCGCGCTCACACAATATGACGTCGTAATTCCCGCCCGCCATGATGTATTCCGCCGACAACAGCAGTTCTTCCAGCGTCGCCGCAATCCCACGCTTCAACAGCACCGGCTTCCGCACTTTCCCCAGTTCGCGCAGCAGATTGAAGTTCTGCATGTTGCGCGCCCCCACCTGCAGGATGTCCACATACGGCAGCATCATCGGAATCTGCGAAATCTCCATCACTTCGCTGATCACCAGCAGGTTGAACTTCTCCCCCGCCTCCCGCAGCAACTTCAGCGCATCTTCCCCGTGTCCCTGAAAGGAATACGGAGAACTCCGCGGCTTAAACGCCCCGCCCCGCAGCACTCTCGCCCCCGCCTTCGCGACCGCCTCCGCCGTAGAAAAGATCTGCTCCCGCGTCTCCACCGAACACGGCCCCGCCATCATCACAACTTCGTTCCCGCCCACGTCAATCCCATTGGCCAACTTGACAATCGTCCCCTCCGGACGAAAACTTCTCCCTGCCAGCTTGTACGGCGAACTTATTCGATGGACTTCCTGCACCCCCGGCAGCAACTCCAGGATGCGGATATCAAAATCAATCCCCGACCCGACGGCCCCCAGCACGGTCATCCGCGCCCCCGTGGAGCGGTGCACTTCAAACCCCATCTTCACCAAGTGCTCAATCACCTGCTGAATCAGCCCCTCATCCGCGCCTTCCTGCATCGCCACAATCATAAAGACCAGCTCCTAGCTATTAGCTCTTAGCTTCTAGCTCGGGAATCTCTTCCTGCCTTACTCCAGATTTTTCATTCCGAGCACAGCGAGGGATCCGCTGTCGCAACCACCACCGGTGCGCCGGTCCAGCAATCTCGCGTTAGCTAAAGGCTAAGAGCTAATAGCTAAGAGCTGCTTCAGTCATTCACATCCGAATCCAACTCCGTCTCACCCTCGACCACGCCGCTCTTCGGAACAATCTCTTCCTTCTGCACATTTCGCATCACGTCGATGATGCGCTCATAAATCCGCACCAAATCCCGCCCCGCCAGCGGCCCCGGATTAGCCGCCTGCACATTCTCAAAAACAATCCGTTCCCGGTCCGGCTCATAAATCGGCATCGAGGTATCGCGCTTGAGCTTCCCAATCTCCACCGCAGCCTGAGCCCGCTCGCTGATCAGCTCCACCAGCTTGCGGTCCAGTTCATCGATTTTCTCCCGCCAATCCTCGATGTCCATAAAGGCCTAGCACTATCTCCGCACCCGGTGCCCAGACTAACGTCGCGCTTTTTGCGACCTTAGGGTGCGGATTTTGACCTCGCAATCGATCTCAGCGTGAGGCAGCCGGGTGCCCCATTTCTCGCATCCTTTGCGAGAAGTGGGGATTTTCTAACCACCAAACATCCCTACCGAGCGCCGACCAGACTCTCAGCGCTGGCTGCGGACAGCCTCTTCACAAACTCCCCCACAGCAGCAGCCTCCCGCCCCCGGTTCCGCTCAATCGTCTCCACAATCGCGCTACCGACAACGACCGCATCCGCGAACGAACCCACTTCCGCAAACTGCTCCGCAGTAGAGATGCCAAACCCCAACGCCACGGGCAACTTCGTCACGCGCCGAAGCCGCTTCACCAACCTCTGCGCGTCGGCCGCCAATTCCTGTCGCGCTCCCGTCACTCCCGTTCGCGACACCGCATACACGAATCCCCGCGACGCCTCCGCAATCCGCTTCAACCGCTCATCCGGACTCGTCGGCGCCGCCAGAAACACCGGAGACAGATCATGCCCCCGCATCGCCCGCAAATATTCCCCCGCCTCTTCCACCGGCAGATCAGTAACCAGCGCGCCATCCACGCCCGCAGCCCGCGCCACTTTGCAAAACTTCTCCATCCCCATCCGCAAAATCGGATTCAGATACGAAAAAACAATGATCCCCGTCGACTGCGCGTGCTCCCTGATCTCTGCCGCCAGCGTCAGCACCTGTGCCAGCGACGTCCCATGCTTCAGCGCCCGCTCGCTGGCCCGCTGAATCACCGGCCCATCCGCCACCGGATCGCTGAACGGCACCCCCAACTCAATCACATCCGCCCCAGCCTCAATGGCAGCGAGAACAATCTCCCGGGTGGTCGCGAGATCGGGATCCCCGCAAGTCACATAAGCCACCAGCGCCGGCTTCTTATGAAAAGTTAAAGGCATAAGAAATTGTTGATTGAGGATCGCTGATTGCGGATTCGAGATCTCATCCCTTGCCGGGTTTCAATCAACAATCATCAATCGAGTTTCAAGTTCTCCCGCATAATCCCGATATCCTTATCCCCGCGCCCGGAAACATTCACAATCGCGAGCTCCGATTTCTTCATGCGCGGAGCCCGCTTCACCACCTCCGCCACTGCATGCGCGGACTCCAGCGCCGGAATGATGCCCTCCGTCCGCGCCAACAAAGTCGTGGCCGCCAGCGCCTCCGCATCCGAAGCCGGGACATACTCCGCCCGTCCCGCATCCCGCAACGCCGCATGCTCCGGCCCGATCGACGGATAGTCCAGCCCCGCCGACACCGAATGCGTCAGCGCAATCTGCCCCCCCGAATCCTGCAGCACATACGAATAAGTCCCTTGCAGCACTCCCGGCGATCCTCCCCGAAACCGCGCCGCATG
>DATDGW010000622.1:0-5285 GCA_036521895.1 Candidatus Sulfotelmatobacter sp.
ACGACGCGAAGAAGATGCTGCAGGATGGGATCAGCTCAGCACGACGCACCGGCAACCTGCATGCGCAATCGGAGATGGAAGCCATGCTCGCGGAGTTAGGATAAGTCGCGGCAGGAGTGCCCCCCAAGACGAAGATTTGGAAGACTCTGCAGGAGCTCGAAGCGTGAAATTCTTTTCTTCGCAGGTTGTATTCTTAGGAACACTTTTTCTGGTTGCTACCGCCATGGTGGCGCAAAAGACGGTGAAGACGAACGTGAACTCGGCGATCTGAAATCGAAAAACTGCACAAGCAGGATATTGAAGCAACCGTGTCAATGGATGTCGGCCGACTGGTTGCGCTTTGCGGCGACGACTGTGTGCTGCTCTCTCAAGGCGACAAACCGTTGGTCGGAAAGGCCGCCATTCAGGCGTCATTGACCGAGAACTTCGCGAAGAGCCCCACCATGAAGGTTCTGAAGTACGAGCCCGAAGTCAAAGATCTCCAAAACGTCGGTGACGTTGCTTATGAGTGGGGGCACTTCAGCGTGACTCAGCAGGAATCCCCCTGCGAGCAAGCCCGTCAGCTTCCGGGCGCGGTTTCTGCGGGTGGCGAAACTGCAATTGGATGGATCGTGGAAGTTCGGCCGCGTGATGTGGAACACCGGGGGGCAGTAGCTCCGTCCGAAGTTGGCTGCAGCGAGGAGCAAACCGGAGAAGCCGTGCGGATCCTCTCTTACTTCGCCATCCTGCCCATCGCCCACTCCACCGCTGCCGGAAGCAGTTGATAGAGCTTCACGGGCACGAGCATCGTCCACGGGACGATTACTTCCCTCTTCTGCTTCAGGTAGCCTTTGAGGGTGGCGCGGGCCACGCGTTCGGCGGTGACGCCGCGAACCGAAGCCGGACGAACTTTCTTCAGTTCGTTTCCTCGCACCGCATTTTCGCTGAAGGCTGTTCGTACATAGCCGGGGCAGACCGTGAGCACGTGAATGCCGTCTTGTTTCAGCTCGACTCCGGCGGCTTTGCCGATGGCATTGAGCGCGAACTTGGTGGCGCTGTAAGAGGCGTGAAACGGCAGCGGAATGTGGCCGGCGACGCTAGAGATGTTGATGATGGCGCCGCCACCCTGCTGCCGCATGACCGGGATGACCGCTTGCATGGCCGACATGGCTCCGAAGAAATTGGTTTCGAACATCTCATGGCAGGCCTGCATGTCGGTTTGCGCGATGGAATCCAGCAGGCCGTGGCCCGCGTTGTTGATCCAAATGTCGATCCGCTTGAAGTGATGCAGGGTCAGCGCGAGGACGCGGTCGATCTCTTCGGAGTGGCGGACGTCGCAGGACAAAGCGGCCGTCCGGTCGGGAAAGCCGATCCGGGCGCGAGCCGCTTCAGCGCGAGTAGAATCGCGCGAGAGCAGCACGACGCTGGCTCCTTGCTCCGCAAATAGCTTGGCAATTGCTTCGCCGATGCCCATCGAGGCGCCGGTGACCACGACCACTTTGCCGACAAGTTCCATGCTCGGGTTGTATTCTCCACGGCGCGGCAAGTCAAGACGCGACGCAGGAGCACCGAGCCCAATCAGTTGATGTCGTACAATCGGAACTCGCGCGGTTTCACGCCCGCCCTTGCTGTCGGAGATTTCGTGGCCCTTCTTCCCTTGTTTCCGCTGGACGTGGTCCTGCTCCCCGGCATTCCCTTGCCCTTGCACATTTTTGAGCCCCGATACAAAGAAATGATTGGAGAGTGCCTGGCGAATAATGCGCCGTTCGGTGTGGTGCGCGCGCTGGAAGAGGGCGTGGCAGAAGTTGGCTGCACCGCCGAGATCGTTACCGTCACGAAAGAATATCCCGATGGGCGCATGGATCTGGTGGCGGAGGGCCGCAAGCGTTTCGAGGTGCTTGCGCTGAACCAGGATCGATCGTTTCTGCGCGCGGAAGTCTTGTTGGTTCCTGACGAACCGGTCCCGTCCTCTGAGGACGACAAGGCGCGGGCTATTCAGGTGCACTTGGAGATTCTCTCCTTGGCGGGAGCTGTGCAGGATCTCTCCGCGGCCGACCAGAACGCACTTTCCTTTTATCTCGCGGGCTCGCTGCCGCTTGATCTCGACTTCAAGCAGAAGTTGCTGGCGATGCGTTCGGAGAGCGAACGAATCCAGGCCGTGGGGGCGTATCTGGAAGGAATTCTTCCCAATCTACGGCGCGCGGCGCGGGCCCGACAGAAAGCCGGAGGCAACGGGCACGCACGGTAGTTTTCAGGTGTTGGGACTCGGTCTTGGGCGTTCGGGCTGCGGCGTCAGTTGCGGATTGCGGCGGAAAACGCTCTTCCGCAGCGGCGCGTATAATCGGGGAAAGTTGGTTGTGGGGGGATCCTTTCATGAGTAGTCTTCCACGCACGCTGGGTGATCTGCGCCGCAGCATTTTTTCCGAAGAGCGTTTGCAAACGCGTCGGGTGAAGGATGAACTGCGCGAGAATCTGACGGCGCGCCTCTGCCACAGCGGCGACGCACCGGTGTTTGCGGGAATCGTCGGGTACGAAGACACGGTCGTGCCGCAGATCGTCAATGCGATTCTTTCGCGGCATAATTTCATTCTGCTCGGATTGCGTGGCCAGGCGAAGAGCCGCATCTTGCGGGCTCTGACGACCCTGCTCGATTCCCACATGCCGTATCTCGCGGGATGCGAAGTTCACGACAATCCTTACGCACCGATCTGCCGTCGCTGCCGCGAGGAAATTGCCCGGCTTGGGGACGATTCGCCGATCGCATATCTTTCACCCGAGGACCGCTACGTGGAGAAGTTGGCGACGCCTGACGTCACGATTGCTGATCTGATCGGCGACATCGATCCCATCAAAGCGGCTCGCGGTGGACACGAACTGTCGAGCGAATTGACGGTGCACTACGGCTTGCTGCCCCGTGCGAATCGCGGCATCTTCGCCATCAATGAACTCCCCGATCTCGCGGGAAAGATTCAGGTGGGATTGTTCAACATCATGCAGGAAGGCGATGTGCAGATAAAGGGATATCCGATTCGCCTGCCCCTTGATGTGGCGCTGGTGTTCAGCGCGAATCCGGAAGACTACACAGCGCGCGGGAAGATTATTACACCCCTGAAAGATCGCATCGGCTCGGAGATTCGCACGCACTATCCGGCGACCGTGGAAGAAGGAATCGCGATTACGGCGCAGGAGGCATGGACGCGGCGGAACGGGCATCCGATGCATCTTGCGAATTACGTGCAGGAGGTGATCGAGCGTGTGGCCTTCGCAGCTCGAGAGGATAAGAAGATCGACAAGCGCTCGGGGGTGAGCCAACGGCTTCCGATCTCGGCCATGGAAAATGTGGTTTCGAATGCCGAGCGGCGTGCGATCCGCAACGACGAAAAGGTCGTCGTACCCCGCATCAGCGACGTGTACGCGGCGCTGCCTGCGATTACCGGCAAATTGGAACTGGAATACGAAGGCGAGATGAAGGGTGCAGACCATGTAGGTCGCGAGTTGATTCGCGCGGCGATCGCGAAGACCTACGACGAGTACTACACCGGCGCGAACGTGCAGCAGATTGTGCAGTGGTTCGATCTGGGGGGCGAGATTCAGCTGTCGGATTCGGTCCCGGCCGAGGAAGCACTGGAGAAGTTAAAGGGGATCCAGGGTCTGGTGGACAAGCTCGGTCCGTTGAGCGTCACACAGAAAGACAGCCCCGAGCAGCAGGTGTCGGCGGCCGAGTTCATCCTCGAGGGACTACACGCACACAAGCGCATCGGGCGCAGCGAAGAGCGGGTGTTCAAGGCTGGAGAGAAGAAGCCCGAGCCTGTGCGAGAGAAGAGCTTCGAGCCCGAAGAAAAGCCGTACCGGCAGAGAAGGCAGTTTAATTGAGCTGAGCTTCGAGTCTTGAGCTGCGAGTCTTGAGCTGCGAGCTTGAATCACAATGCCGGTGCAACCCGTTTTGCTCGCGACTCGCAGCTCACAGCTCATAGCCACACTATGAAACGCATTCGTTACTCCAAATACGTGCCCGATCCTGCGGGTGAAATGAGCATGGAGGATTTGCTCAGCGCGCTCTCGGATTACCTGCTGCAGAGCGGATTTCAGGAGTCCATGTGGTACGAACTGCCGGAGGGCGAACAGACGCTGGAGGAACTGAAGCGGGCCATCGAGCTGGCGCTGATGAATGGCGAGATGTTCGACGAGAACCTGCGCGAGCAGATCGAACAGATGGTCGCCGACGGGCAGCTCGACGAACTGATCGAGAAGCTCATTGAGCGCATGCAGCAAGAAGATTACATCTCGATCGACGAGCCCCACGATCCCGCTCGGCAGTCCAGCGTTGGCGGACAGACGGGCGAAGCGCAGCGGGCCAAGTTTGAGATCACCGACAAGAGTCTCGACTTTCTCGGATTCAAGTCGCTGCGCAACCTGCTCGGATCTCTGGGCAAATCGAGTTTTGGACGGCATGACACCCGCGATCTTGCCACCGGGATCGAGACCAGCGGGTCTGCGAAGACCTACGAGTTTGGCGACACGCTGAACCTCGACATCACGGCGACGTTGTCGAGTGCAATCCAACGTGAAGGGCTGACGCTACCGCTCAACATCGAATACTCGGACCTGCAGGTGCACCAGTGTGAGTACCAGTCGTCGTGTGCGACGGTTCTGATGCTCGATTGTTCGCATTCGATGATTCTCTACGGCGAGGACCGGTTCACTCCTGCGAAGAAGGTTGCGATGGCACTGTCGCATCTGATCCGCACGCAATATCCCGGAGATTCTCTGTCTCTGGTGCTATTCCACGATTCGGCGGAAGAGATTCCGCTGTCGCAACTGGCGCGCGTGAAGGTCGGGCCTTACTACACCAACACGCGCGAGGGACTGCGGCTGGCGCAGAGGATCCTGCAGCGGCAACGAAAAGACATGAAGCAGATCGTGATGATCACCGACGGCAAGCCTTCGGCCCTGACGCTCGAAGATGGGCGCATCTACAAGAACGCGTTTGGGCTCGATCCGCTGGTTGTGAGCCAGACTCTGGAAGAGGTTTCGAAGTGCAAGCGGGCGGGCGTGCTGATTAACACGTTCATGCTCGCGTCGGATTACGGGTTGGTTCAGTTCGTCCAGAAAGTCACCGAAATGTGCCGCGGCAAGGCTTACTTCACCACACCCTACACGCTGGGGCAATATCTGCTGATGGATTACATGTCTCGGAAGACCAAGACCATTCATTGATTCGCCCCTCGGCCCTCAGGGGCTAGAGCCCACATGGAGTTGCCCGCGGCGCCGCTCTTCCCCGGTCGGCTGAACACCGCTGAAGCGCC
>DATDGW010000623.1:0-5773 GCA_036521895.1 Candidatus Sulfotelmatobacter sp.
GGCTTCGGCATTCGCCGGCGGGGGCGCCCGCGCCACATACTTCGCGCCACGTTCTAGTCTTGCATGACCGGCAGGCCTGAGACTTCTCTGGTCGTGGGCGAGAGGTCGTAGCTGACGGTGGTGATTTCGGGGCAACGGCGGCAGGCGGCTCCGCCTTCCTGCGAGAACCAGCGGCAATCTTTGCGGATGGTGCAGGGTGGCAGGGCATCGACGACTGCGGGCAGAATCTGGACGATGCGCGTTGCGAGGCGGCAGTCAGCGCCGTCAAAGTGCGGGCATTTGTGCTCGGCACAGGTGGCTGAGAGGCGATAGACCTCGGTGGGCTTGAGAGGCGCGGAGAGCGCGAGGACATCGTCGGTGGCGCGCAGGAGTTCGTTGAGGTAGACGATCCTGGGGGCGGGTCCATCGGGCTCGACCACCCCCAGAACTCGGCAATTGTCCATGCCTGGTTGTGCACTGGGACAAAGCTTGGACATGACTGCCTCCGCTTACTGCTTCACCTGGAGTTGCTCCACCGCCGGAATGCCCAAGATGACGTGACCGCCGACGGCGTGCATGGCTCCCTGGCCTCCGAGGCTAGCTGCTACAGCCATGCCGGATTGCGCACCGATTTGGGAAGCAACCTCGTTGGCGAAAGCCTGCGTTTCGCCAAAGGTGACGTTCGTCAACAGATTCTCGGGAACGGGAAAGCCGCGGATCAAGAAGGAAAACGTCACACTTTGCGGTGGCTCGAGTTTGAACTTGGGATGCTTTTGGGCGGCGGATTTGACCGCGGCCTGCACGGCATGGGTGAACTGGGCGAGTGAGATTGATTGGGCTTGGGCCACGGATTGCCTCCTTGATTTTTCGGCTCGGGAGAGATTCCAAAGTCGGGTCTTCTTCAAGGATGGTGCGGGAGGGGCGGGGAGCGTTTCAGGTTTTTTGTTGGAGAGGCGCGGGTCATGCGGGGCTCGGTATGGTCCGCGCGAGATCCCTCACTTCGCCTGAACAGCGGCTCCGTTCGGGATGACGCCGAGCCCAGTAGTGAGGTCGGAATCGGATTGAGACGGCGTTACTCGGTGCGGAGGGCGTTCATGGGTTCGATGCTGGCTGCGCGCTTGGCGGGGATGAAACCGGCGACGGCGGCGAACGCGCCGAGGACGATAACCGCCGCGATGAGCGTGAACGGATCGTACGTGCTCACGCCATAGAGTTGACTGGCTATCAAGTGCCCCCCCAGCAGCGAGACGGGGATGCCGATGGCGAGCCCGAGTCCTACTTGCCAGGATGCGGCGCGGAGCACGAGAGCGACGACGTCTCCGCGATTGGCGCCGAGGGCCATACGCAAGCCGATTTCGCTGGTGCGACGGGCGACGGAATAGGCTGTGATGCCGTACAGACCTACCGAGGCCAGAACGAGGGCGAGCAATCCGAACAGAGCCGTCAACCGAGAGATGAGGCGTTCCCCGTTGAAATTTCCGGCGACCTGATAGTCCAGCGAGTTGAAGTCGAGAACGGTGAAATTGGGATTGATGTTCGTCAGAGTGCGGCGAACGATAGGTTCCAGGCTCGCGGCATCGCCGGCGAATCGAAGGGTGATGGAGTTGGGAAACAAGGAACGAGACTCGGCGGTGATGAAGCTATGCTCTTTGATCGTGGTATTCAGCTGGGTCATGGGACGGAAATACATGGGGCGCATGGGCTCGCGCGGGTTGTTGTACTTGGCGTCGGCGACGATGCCTACGATTTCATAGTCGGCGGCATACTTCTGCTCGAAGGTTCCGAAGTGATGTCCGATGGGGTCTTCGTGGGGGAAAAACTTCTTGACGAAGGCCTGATTCACGACCGCAACCATACGGGATGTGGCCGTATCTTGCTCGGTGAAGCCGCGGCCACGAACCACGGGTTGTCCGACGGTTTCGAAGAAACGCGGGCTGACGCGATCCCACGAGGAGTTATTTTGCGCATCGGGGGCAGGCGCTGGGCGGCCTTCGACGTAAATGCCCTCGCCCCAGTTATTGCCCTCGAGCGTGCTATAGAGGGCGAGGCCCGCGCTTTGGACGCCGGGAAGGGAGGAGAATTCGCTCACCAGTCGGTCGTTGAGGGCGCCGATGGTGGCAGGTGTGTAGCCCGCGCCCGCAGGATCGAAGTGGAAGACGTAGCGGTTCGCGGTGGTGATGCCGAAGTCCTGATGCTCAAGGTTGCGGAGGCTGCGGGTGAGCAATCCGGCGCCGACCAGCAGGACCAATGAAAGCCCGGCCTGAAATACGATGAGGGAGCGTTGCGGCAGCGCAGCGCGATCTTTGGTGGAGCGGTTGACACCGCGCAGGGCTTCGGCGGGATCGGAGTGGGAGGTGATCCATGCAGGGACGATTCCGAAGACGATTCCGGTGAGCAACGACAATGCAAAAGCGAAACCGAGAACGGCGAGCGACGGGCTGGCGTGGATGGGGAGTTGAGGCGAATCGGGAAAAGCGAGGGTCAGAATCATGCGGGCGCCAGCGTAAGCCAAGGCGATGCCGACGAGTCCTCCGGCGCAACCCAGCAGTAGGCTCTCGACCAGCATCTGGCGGATGAGGCGGGATCGGGCCGCGCCCAGGGCCATGCTGATGGAAGTCTCGGCGCGGCGAGTCGCACCCTTCGCCAGCAGAAGATTCGCGATATTGGCGCAGGCCACGAGCAGAACCAGGGCGGAGATCGCCATGAGGAGATGAAGGCCGCTGCCGGCATCCTGCTGCAGGTTCTGGATTCCGGCGCCGCCCGGCGTCAACACGACGTACTGCTTGGGGATTTGCGTGTCGCGTCCGTTAACGGTGTAGGCAGGCTGTGAGGACAACCACTGGCGCAGAGTGTTGGTGAGTTTGGCTTGCAGGCTGCCGGGATTGACTCCTGGTTTGAGGCGCCCGAGAACGTAGAGCCAGTTGGTGTCGGGCTGTTTCAGAATGCTGGTTTCGCCCTCGAGTATGGGCTCGATGTTGAGAGGAATCCAGAGGGCGGGTGGGTTGCTGTCGATGCGATCACCGAAGAAGCCGGGCGGAGAGATGCCGACAATCGTAACGGGATGGTTCTGAATGTAGAACGTGGCGCCAATCACACTAGGGTCAGCCGCGTGGGCAATTTGCCACGCCTGGTAACTGAGGACCGCAACCGGCGCCGCTCCGGAAGTGTCATCGGATGGGAGAAGCGTGCGCCCAGCGTATGCTCCCAAGCCGAAGGTAGAAAAATAGTTTCCGGAAACGTACTCGGCGATTTCTGGCTTGGCGGCGGCGGATCGGTGGCGGACATTCACCGTGTTGTGTCCGGACTGGAAAGCGGCCAGCTGTTCGAACTCGGGCGTTGTGTCCTGGAAGTGACGGTAGAGATCGTAAGAGAAGATATCGAAATCGCCGTTGTCGTTGATGAAGCCGCCATTTACGCAGCAGTCGCTCAGATCGCCAATGCGGTAGAGGGTCGCAGGATTCGCCACTGGGAGAGACTTCAGCAGAATCGCGTGGACGAGGGTGAAGATGGCGGTGTTGGCACCGATGCCGAGGGCGATGGTGAAGATCACCGTGGCGGCGAAGCCGGGAGACTTGCGAAACTGGCGGAGGGCAAGTTTGAGGTCGTACATAGGGTTGGGGTATGGACGCGAGGATAGCGGAACAGTGAGCAGGGGCTCAAATGGTGCGCGCGAAATTCCTCACTTCGCCTGAAGGACGGCTCCGTTCGCCATGACGCCCTTGGGCGAAGTCAGAAGCCGCTAAGCGCCAAATACGAAAAAGCCTCTCGTTTGCGCGAGAGGCTTTTCCTGGGGGAGGGACTTGAGAGCGAGGCGCCCTTGGTCCCTAACTTACTTATTTCGGCTGTTGCGCTTGATCGGCGCTGGTGACAGGGGCTCCGGAGTTGGCGGAGAGCTGTTCTAGGTCGTTCTTCAGGAGGCTGACTTCGACGCTGCCTCCGCTGAGGCGCTTGGTCTTCGCGTCATCGGTGGTGGGAGCGGGAGCATTGCCCATGCCAACGAGATAGATGCGATAGACGGGAATCTCGTGGTTGAGGACGAGGTAGCGCACAACCGATTCCGCCATCTTCTGCGAGTTGGTGATTGCCGTCTGGCCTTTGCCGGACGAGAAGCCCTGCACTTCGATGATGTAGCCGCGCTGACCCTTGACGCCGCTAGCCATCTGGTCGAGTGCGTCCTTGGCGTTCTTGCTCAGGACGGTCTGACCGGGACGGAAACGGATCTCAGTCTGGTTCGAGGCCTTGTACTGGTCGATGTTGCTAACCACGGTCTCAACGGTCTGGACGCGAGTCGTGACCTGCTGCGCGGACTGCTGCGCAGCGGTGGCCTTGTTTCCGGCGTCGACGGCGTGCTGATCGGCTGTGTCGGCTTTGTCGGACGCGAGCTTGATGCCAGCCTGGGCGCGGGAGTCGGTGTCTTTGATCGCCTTGGTATTGGAAGACGTCAGCTCATCGAGTTCGTTGACGCGGTCCCGGATCGGCTCGGTCTGGCGCTTCACATAGTTCTTGCGGGCAAAGGGATTGACGCGTCCCCAGAAGCCTTCGCGAGACGGAGGCGCGAGAGGCGCTTTGCCGGTCGCATTGGCATCAGTCGAGGTCGAGGTCGACTGAGTCGTGGCGGCAGGTGCGCTCTGATCGGTGGACGAAGAGGTGGTCTGCGCGACAGCCGGGAAAGCGAGAACGGCGGCCAACGGCAGGGCGAAGAGTAGGCGGTTGTTCATGATGACTTCCTCCAAGTTTGGGGCAGAGCGTTCTAGCTTTAGCTTCTTTGCGCCACCCCGGCACGCCTGGGGCGTGCGTGAAATTTGATTTGCGTCCCCTGAAAGGGTAAAGAAAGCCAGCGGTTTCGCTGAACCGGCCTGCGCTGACGCAACGCTTGGCCTTTTTAGAACCTGGGCACCGACTTACAGTCGGCGCTGCCATTTCTATTACATGTGGGATGCCAAACAAGGCTCCAAGGTTGATGCGCTAAATGATTGATAACTATAGACATTGTAGTCCCGCCGAGGTTGAAAATCCAGGCAGTGTGCAAAGGGCAGGGTAATTTTGGGAAACCTGATATAAAAACTGCGTGGAAAAAGGCGTGCCCGGTCATGGGTCTTAGGCCTTGGTCTTAAGGTCTTGGGGACTCATCGTTTCGTCTCGCGATGAGAGGGCGTAACCAATACAGGTAACCAGCGAATACTTGGAGGCAAGATTTGCCATTCGGAAAGCATTTGCACACGAGGGGTTTAGGCACGGAGTTGGTGTGGATGTGGTCATTCGTTGCACTCGTACTTCTGTCGGTTTGTCAGAGCGCCGGGTCCGCGACCGAACCATCTGCCACTGTAGCATCGTCGCGCATTCCGGCTGACCGTCTGGACCAGTATTCCGATCTGGCAGTAACGTGGATGCAGGAATATCTGCGCGTTGATACGACGAATCCTCCGGGGAATGAAATGCGAGGGGTAGCGTTCTACAAAAAGATTCTGGATCAGGAAGGGATTGAGAATCGCGCCTTTGAGTACGCCCCGGGGCGCGGGGATTTGTGGGCACGGTTGCCGCGGAATTCTGGTTCGAGGGCTGGAGATCAAAATTCCCACCCTGGCGCACAAGACGCGACAAGGGTGGGGCACCCTCGCCCGATCATTCTGCTCAACCACATGGATGTGGTGACCAGCGACGCGTCGCATTGGAAGGTTCCGCCGTTTAGCGGGGAGATTCGCGACGGCTACATTTGGGGACGGGGCGCGCAGGACATGAAGGATGAAGGTCTGGCGCAACTGGTCGTGATGGTGATGTTGAAGCGCGAGAAGGT
>DATDGW010000624.1:0-3892 GCA_036521895.1 Candidatus Sulfotelmatobacter sp.
GAAGCCCCAACCCAGCTCAACCTGGGCCTGAACATCCGCATCAACGCGGACTACATCCCCGAAGAAAACCAGCGCCTGCAGATGTACAAGCGCGTAGCCCGCGTGGAAACCGAATCGCAACTCGGCGACGTCGGCGCCGAACTGCAAGACCGCTACGGCCCTCCGCCGCCCCCCGTCCGCAACCTCCTCGACTACGCGAGCCTCAAGCTGCTCTGCACGCGCGTCGGCGTGAACGCCATCGAGCGCAAGCGCGATTCCGTGACGTTCAAGTTCCGCCAGAACGCCGCCGTCGATCCTGAACAGCTGGCGAGATTCGTCTCCACCCAGCGCGGCGCCCAGTTCACCCCCGACGGAATGCTGAAGTTCGCCCTGAAAGCCACCGACGCAGACGAAGTACTCCGAGCCCTGCGCACAGTTCTAGAGCAACTGGCCAGCGAAGAAGCGGCATCAGAAGTGGGATCCGAAACCAGCGGTCCATCCTCGAAGTGATCCGCTACTGAAATAAGCCGCGAAGCGGCGGCAGGTGAAAGCCCGGCACGGAAATGCCGGGAGATGCAGAGAATTTGCACGAGTCCCGGTAGGGACGGCGCGGCGCGCCGACCAGATCCCTCTCCACCCGCAGACGCAACCATTTACAATGATCGGTTCGCTGAAACCAGGGCCAACGACCTAGAACCTAATAGCGAACACCCGACCATGCCCATGAAAGTTCGCAAAGCCGTCTTCCCCGCCGCCGGCCTCGGCACCCGCTTCCTGCCCGCCACCAAAGCTCAGCCCAAGGAAATGCTGCCCCTCGTCGACAAGCCGATCATTCAATACGGAGTCGAAGAGGCCATGGCGTCCGGTTGCGACCAGATCCTTATCATCACCGGCCGCGGCAAACAGGCCATCGAAGACCACTTCGACGTCAGCTACGAACTCGAGAAAATGCTCGAGGAACGCCGCAAGACCGATCTGCTCAAGATCGTCCGCAACATCTCCGACATGATGCACGTGGCCTACGTGCGCCAGAAAGAGGCGCTCGGCCTGGGCCATGCCGTCCTCATGGCGCGCGAACTCGTCGGCAACGAGCCCTTCGCCGTCCTCCTCGCCGACGACGTCATCGACCACTCCGTGCCCTGCCTCAAGCAGATGGTCCACGTCTTCGACCAGAAGCAATGCTCCGTCATCGCCGCGCAGGTGGTCGAAGGAAAGATGATCTCGTCTTACGGCGTCTTCGATGCCCAGCCCGCCGAGGGATTCAACGGCCGCCTCTTCGAAATTCGCAACATGGTGGAAAAGCCCAAGCCTGAGGAAGCCCCATCGAACCTGGCGATCATCGGCCGCTACATCCTCACGCCCGCAATTTTCGATTGCCTCGCCAAGACTCCGACTGGCGCGGGAGGCGAACTCCAACTCACCGATGGAATGAGAATGTTGTTGAAGCAGGAAAAAATGTACGCCTACGTCTACGAAGGAAAACGCTACGACACCGGCGACAAACTGGGATTCCTGAAAGCCACCGTAGAATTCGCCCTGAAGCGCACCGACCTAGGCGGCCCTTTCCGCGAATACCTAAAATCCCTAGAACTCTAGCCCGAAGCTCCCACGCCAGAATCGCAACGAGTCTGTCATCCTGAGCGAAGCGAGCTCGAAGGAGCTCGCGCCGTCGAAGGATCCCTTTCCCGTCAAACCGAACCTAGTCCCCGAGAGGTCCCCAATGCATTGTCAAATTGAGGCCGAGCCAGATTCCCGATGGAAGCCCGGGTGCCCCATTTCTCGGCGCGCCTTTTCGCGAGAAGTGGGGACTTGAGACTCGTGAGTTCGTGCGGGTGCCCCACCCTAGTCGCGTTTTCTGCAACCGGGCGGGGATTTTGAGTTCTACTTCCCCTTCAGCTTCCTCGACTTCTCCTCCACCCCCCGCGCCAGCTTCTCCTTATGCGCGTCCAACTTCTTCCCCATGGAAGCATCACTCAGAGCAATCATCTGCGCCGCCAGAATCCCCGCATTGGTCGCCCCCGGCTTCCCAATCGCAACCGTAGCCACCGGAATCCCCGCTGGCATCTGCACCGTCGCCAGCAGCGAATCCATCCCGTTCAGCGAAGTCGAAGGAATCGGCACTCCAATCACCGGCAAGGTCGTATGTGCCGCGATCACTCCCGCCAGATGCGCCGCTCCGCCCGCTCCCGCGATGATCACCTGAATCCCGCGCCCCGCGGCCTTGCGCGCAAAATCGGCGGTCCGGTCCGGCGAGCGATGCGCCGACGTCACATCGATCTCATACCCGATCCCAAACTCGTCGAGCGCCTTCCCCGCCTCCCGCATAATCTCCAAATCCGAATCACTCCCCATCACAATCGAAACCAGAGTCTTACTCATCGACCTCTCCAAATTGTTGTTTTGTATTGTCATCCTGAGCCGAGGGTTTGCTTCGCGAACGCGAAGCAAATGCGCAGTCGAGGATCCCTTTCACACCGATGCTGACTCAGACCTCGTACCCGTCACAACTCCCGATTCGGGTGCCCATTTCTCGCGCGCTCTCTGCGCGAGAAGCGGGGACGTTGCGACTACTTCTTCAACGCCCGCCCCGCAATATCCTTGCGATAATGCGCCCCATCAAACCGAATCTTCCCGCAAGCCTCATAAGCCCGCCCCACCGCCGTCTCCAAATCCCGCGCCCGCGCCGTCACTCCCAGCACGCGCCCGCCCGCGGTGTAGTAGACTCCGTCGCGCTTCGAAGTCCCCGCATGAAAAACCTTGACGCCTGAAATCGCCGCGGCCTCATCGAGCCCGTCAATCCGTTTCCCCACCGCAAACGTCCCCGGATATCCCCCCGACGACATGACCACGCACACCGAAGCATCGGTCGACCACTTGAAATCGCCTTCACTTACGCGCCCTTCAATCGAAGCCTCCAGCGCCTCGGTCAAGTCGCTCTCCAGCCGCATCAAAATCGGCTGCGTCTCCGGATCGCCAAAGCGGCAATTGAACTCCAGCACCATCGGCCCGCGCGCCGTCATCATCAGCCCGCAATACAGCACGCCCTTAAACTCCGCGCCCTCGGCCTTCATGCCGGCCACCACCGGCCGCGCTATGTGATGCACCAGCCAGTCGCGCATCCGGTCGTCCACAATGTCCGCCGTCGAATACGCGCCCATGCCGCCCGTGTTCGGACCGGAGTCCCCGTCGCCCACGCGCTTGTGATCCTGCGCCGCCACCAGCGGAGCCACACGCTCCCCATCGCTGAACACGAGGAACGAAAGCTCGTCGCCCTTCAGACACTCTTCCAGCACGACCCGCACCCCAGCTGCACCCAGCATCTTCCCGCTGAGCATCTCCGCCGCAATACTGGCCGCCTCTTCCTTGCTCTTGGCAATCACCACGCCCTTGCCCGCCGCGAGCCCGTCGGCCTTCACCACCACCGGCAGATGAAAATGTCCGAGAGCCGACCGCACCTGCTCGATGGAATCACAAATTGCAAAGGGAGCCGTCGGGATGTGGTGCCGCTGCAAAAACTCCTTGGCGAAGCTCTTGCTCGATTCCAGCCGGGCCGCGGCCCGCGTCGGACCAAACGCCCGCCACCCGCGCCGCGTAAACTCATCGACCACGCCAAGAGTAAGAGGCAGTTCCGGACCGACCACCGTGAGATCCGGCTGCAGACGCGCCGCCAGCACAGTGATCGACTCCAGACTCTTCAGGTCCGCCGCCACGCACTCCGCTTCATCGGCGATCCCCCCGTTCCCCGGCGCGCAATAAAGCTGCGAAACGCGCGGAGATTTCCGCAGTTTCCATATCAGCGCGTGCTCGCGCCCACCGTTTCCGAGGACCAGAACTTTCATAAGCCAGAGAAAATCAAGGTTAGGGGTTGACGAGGAACGCTGTCAAACGCAAGACAGAAGCGCATAGCGATTTC
>DATDGW010000625.1:0-3316 GCA_036521895.1 Candidatus Sulfotelmatobacter sp.
CCATCCGAAAGATGGCTTTGTCGATAGGCTTTCAGGATTCAGTTTCCTTCCTCCTTGCTATCCAAGCTACAGGGCTCTGGCTTTTGCCCTGGTGAGACTCTTCCTCACTGAATACGCCAGCCTTCCTTGGACACACCTTCACGCCGGTTTATCCCGGCGCACTCCAGTTTGGTCCAAATCAAAAGAACCGGCCAAAAAACGATTCGTTTTTTGGGCTTTCTTGGTCCAAATTTGTTCCAGGAATTAAGCAACTGCCGACTTCTTGTCCAGCACCATCCGTACAACCTTGCTCTGTGCCAATCGTTTCTCCGGCATCAGTTCTGACGGGCAATCCGGAAGTTGAACCCCGAAAACCAGGTGAGCCATGAGAAGTCTGCTTCGTGAACTCCAAGCCCGTTTGGGGCCAACTTCCGGTTAAGCCGACAATTAGGGAGTTATCGCCTGGAGTTCGAAGCGAACGGCCCAATTTCCCCGCAAGACATGACCACATCTGATATGCTACCGCGTCATGCGCCGCCGTGAGTTCCTCACCTTGTCAGCGGCCAGCATCGGCGGAGTGCTTGTCTACTCGCTTGATCGTGAAGTCTTTCGACTTTCCGCGCAAGCTGACAAATCCATTCGCATTCCTCTTCGATTCTTCTCTCAGGCAGAAGCTCTGATTGTTGCCGCAGCCGCCTCCTGCATATTTCCAAGCGATGAGGCGGGTCCTGGCGCGCGGGAAGCAGGCGTCGCTGTCTACATCGACCGGCAATTAGCCGGACCTTGGGGCCGCGACATTCATCGCTATACTCAGGGGCCCTTTGAAGAGAACGCCGCCGCTGAGTTCGGTTATCAAGGCCAAGCCACGCCGCAGCAGATCTATCGCGAAGGGCTCAAAGAGTTGAAGGGTTTCGATCGCTTAGAGCCTGCCGAGCAGGACCAGAAGTTGAAGCAAATCGAAACTGGTTTGTTTTTTTCGCTTCTCAGGCAGAACACCATTGAAGGCATGTTCTGCGATCCGATGCATGGTGGGAACATCGACACGCTGGGCTGGCAGCTGATCGGCTTCCCCGGCCCCCGCATGAGCAACTTCGACGACGTGGACAAGCACTTTGGTGAAGCGTTTCGCCCGAAGCCCACCAGCTTACGCCAGATGACGAGGCGCAACGTTCGTCCTAGCGAGGACCAGGAATGAAGACCTTGCCATCCGTGGACGTGGTGATCGTCGGCGGCGGCTGGACTGGCCTGCTGATGGCCAAGGAACTTGGCTCACGCACGGCGCTCTCGGTGGTGGTTCTGGAGCGCGGTGGGCTCCGCAAGACGGACGACTACGGCGACGACATGGATGAGCTGGATTACTCCATTCGTCTCCGCATGATGCAGGATGCGTCGCGCGAGACGGTCACGCTGCGGCATACTATGAGCCAGCGCGCTCTTCCTCTTCGACAGCACGCGTCTTTCTTCCCCGGCTCTGGCGTCGGTGGCGCAGGTGAGCATTGGAATGGGGAATTTCCCCGGATTCTGCCGGATTGTTTCACGCTGCTCTCCAACACAATCGAAAAATACGGAGCGGATAGACTACCCGAAGATCACTCCATCCAGGATTGGGGCGTCACGTACGATGAATTGGAACGGCACTACATGCGGGCCGAGGTACTCCTGGGCATTTCCGGCAAAGCGGGCAATGTCCGCGGAAAGCAAATGGAAGGAGGCAACATCTTTGAAGGCTGGCGCAGCGCTGAGTATCCGAACCCGCCGGTCAAGATTCCGTACTTTTCCGCTTTGTTCCGCGATGCTGCGAAAGAGTTCGGATATCATCCTTACCCGATTCCTGCCGCTACCATCAGCCAGGTTTACACGAATCCCGATGGCATCGCGAGAGCGGCCTGCACCTATTGTGGGTTCTGCGAACGATTTGGGTGCATGATCGGGGCAAAAGCGCAGCCCACGAACACTCTCTTGCCCGTGATCCAAAAACGGAAAAACGTGTCCATTCGCACTGGAGCAACGGTCCGACGCATCGTGCATGACACTACGCAAAGTGGGGGGAGGGCGCGCGGCGTCTCGTATATCGATGCCAGCGGCGAAGAAGTATTTCAACCGGCGGAAGTGGTCTTTCTCGCGTCCTGGACTCTGAACAATACCCGGTTACTACTCCTCTCGCAGATCGGAGAACCTTACAACCCTACTTCCGGAAAAGGCACGCTTGGACGCAACCTGACCCACCAGGTCTATTTTCCCGCAGCGACAGCCTTCTTCGACAAGCCCCTAAACCGCTTCATGGGCTCCGGCGCCTCGGGTGTCCGCATCGCTGACTTCGACGGAGACTTGTTTGACCACAGCGGACTTCCTTTCTTGCGTGGAGGCATTCTGCTGGCCCTAAGCTTGGGCTTTCGACCGATTGCTAATTTCGGAGTGGCTCCCCAATCGGTGAAACCTAAGTGGGGTTCGGAATGGAAGAAGGCGGCGGTCCACTACTATGACCGCACGGGGAACATCGTCTTCCACGGCGAGCATCTAGCCTACAAAGGTAACTTTATGGATCTGGACCCCGGATACAAAGATCATTTTGGCGATCCCTTACTTCGTTTCACTCTCGACTGGCGAGAGAACGAGCGGAAGATGGCTGAGTTTGCCACGGCGAAAGCGGTGGAAATCGCCCGGCAAATGGGGGCAAAGGAAGTTACTGCATTTCCGGGCTTGCGAAGTTACGATGCGACTCGCAGCCAATCGACCCACATTCAGGGTGGCACGATCATGGGAAGTTCTCCCGACCGTTCCGTGCTTAATCGTTACTTGCAGCACTGGAAGGTTTCGAATCTTTTTGTGCTAGGCGCATCGGCATTCCCACAGAATGCCTCTGCGAATCCCACACCCACCATTCTGGCCCTCACCTATCGCACCGCCGATGCCATCGTGAATCGGTACCTGAAGAATCCCTCAGCATTGGCCTGAACAAACCGGCTTCCTAAATCGACGATTGCTGGCGAGAACTGGCTTTTACCGCGAGCGACCGAAACCAGGATATGCCCATTTCTCCCGAGTGACGGGCAAACCTGAAGTTATCGGGACACTTTCTCAGTTTCTTGTTGGCCGACGATTCGTCCCCGGCGAGGATTCACGACTAGCTACACTTGGCATTTGGGGACTAGATTCGGAACAGATGGGCCGCATTCGTGCGGCCGATCTTCGAGCGATCTGCTTCGCTGATTGCAGCGTGATCAAACCAGTCCGCTGCGATGGCCGTATCTTCAAATGGATAATCGACGGAGTAAAGGGTGCGATCGGCACCCATTTCCATCATGACTTCGGTGAGCGTTTGCGTGCAGAAATTGCC
>DATDGW010000626.1:0-4733 GCA_036521895.1 Candidatus Sulfotelmatobacter sp.
GGCCGCCGAGCGCTGCGGTGCGACAGTGCAGAATGGAGCGAAAGGCCTTGAGCTGCTGAAAGCCAAAGCTGGATCGATACCGATCCAGGAAGCGATCGCCCTGCCCGCGTAAGATGTCGGCCACCTCGAAGGTGGGCCGAGTCATTTTTCGCTTTTTCGTTTAAAGCTGCGGCTGATGTTTGCGGTGCTCGATAGCACGAGGCCATCCAACGGATTGGTCACCGTTTGCAGATGCCGCTGCGACAGATGCAGGTACTGGGCGGTGGTTTCCAGATCTCCGTGCCCGAGCAGAACCTGAATGGTGCGCAGGTCCGTGCCCGCCTCCAACAAGTGGGTCGCCCAACTGTGGCGCAGCGTGTGCGGGGTGACGCGTTTGCGGATGCCAGCACAGTGTGCGGCCTCGTTGCATGCAATCCAGACGGTCTTGTCCGAGATGGGTTGTTCCGGTCCCCGCCGGGGATCGCGGCTCGGAAACAAGTAGGTCTTGGGCATGCGCCAACGCCAGTATTCCCGTAGAGTTTCCAACAATGCGGGGCTGAGCGGCAGATCGCGATCCTTGCCACCCTTGCCCTCCACCACGCGGAGGATCATGCGCTGGCTATCGATGTCACTGACCTTGAGACAAGCCAGTTCGCTGCGTCGCATGCCGGTGGCGTAGAGCGTCATCAGCAACGTTCGTCGAAACAGCGTTCCGGCAGCATTGATCAAGCGCGCAACTTCCTCGCGGCTCAGCACCGTGGGCAGCCGGCGTTGGTCTCGAGGGTACGGCAAGAACTCGCGGAACTGGTGACGCCTGAGCGTCTTGACGAAAAAGAATCGCAATGCCGCTACCTGGTTGATCACGCTGCCGGGCGTCAGCTTGCGCTCTTTGAGCAGGTAGGCTTGATAGGTTCGAAGTTCGTTGGGACCGAGCTTGTCGGGGGACTTGCCAAAATACTTGGCGAACTCGCTTACCACCCGCAGGTACTTACGAGTGGTGATCTCAGAATAGTTGCGACGCTGGAGTTCTTCCAGCATCATTTTTCGTAATCGGGTCACAGGAATCTCCTTTCCCTATGACCCACACTACGTCAGCAACTCCTGAACGCTCGCGACCCATCCACGCGGTAGCGTCCGCCGCGCCAGCGGCTTCGTCCTGGTTGGCAACTCGGCAGTAATCCCGGTAGCTAGGGTCCTTGTTCTTCCCCTTCAGGGCTCGGCTGTCGCGAGCGGACCGTCTTGGTTTTGCGTGGGACCCTGAAGGCGAGCCCACAAAATAATTTGCGAGACCTCCCAACGAGAAGGTTGAGACTCCGTTGGGACTTTTTTCAGTTTGTTCGCGGAAATCACGATTCAAGTCTGATTATCTAAAGAGGACTCGGCATGAGAAAATTGCGGTTTGTCATGCTGCTTTTGGGCAGCTTTTTGCTCGCGCAAGAAAGCAATCCCGGCAACGCGAGCCAGAGCGGCCCGAAGACTTCTAAAGGAGAGATAACGGTACAGGGCTGCGTCGGCAGATCTACTGGCGATTACATTCTGACGAAGCCGGACCCAGGTATGACTTATCAACTTCAAGTTACTGGCAAAATAAAGCTAAGCCACTACCTGGGACAACAAGTGGAAGTGACCGGAAAGGGATCAACCTCGCTGAGAATGAGCTCCAGCTCCCCAGCAAGGACGGGTCCAGCCTCGGTGGCTTTAATCATCACCTTGCGGGGAATGGTTGGCGGACGGCATGCGGGGAGTCTACTCTCGCAAGGTCTGCACAGCCAAGACTTGATCTTGCACACCGTGCTGTCGGATGAGGTCGCTGCTATCAGGCAGACCCTCGCGAGGCATTTTGAGATCCCGGTAGGGATACCGCTTGCGCGGTACCCCCCGGACGGACCCGGACGGGCGCTTGTTAGCGCATCCGGTTCTTATCTCGGATGACTGGCGGCGAAGCGGACCGCGGGATAAGGATGGAGCACGCGGGGTCGAGAGAGCCACCGGTCACCCAGCCCAAGCATCTTTTTCCAGGGCAGTCGTTGTTGGCTGCGGCGGCACAGTGTGTGCCACCAGAGCCCCAACAGTCGATCCCGGAATAGGCTTAAACTGCCGATGTTTCCCGGTACCGCGTAGTAGTTGAAGTAGCCTTGCACGACCGATCTGAGCCATTCGCCAGTTTGTCGCACGGGATCGTGCATGCGTGGACGAAGCTGCTGTTTGATCTCTCGCAGTTTTCGCCGCATGCGCTTGCGGATCGTCAGGCGTCGCACCGTGAATCGCCCCAATCTGTTCTTCCCGCTGATGTGCGTGAAGCCCAGAAAGTCGAACGTCTCCGGCTTGCCTTCTCCTCTTCGTTTCCGGTTCTCTTCGGCAAACCTGCCGAATTCGATCCGGCGCGTCTTATCTGGGTGTAACTCCAATCCAAACATGGCCAGTCGTTCCCGTAAATTTTCCAGGAAGCGATCCGCATCCGTTCGATACTGGAATCCCACGATGGTGTCATCCGCAAACCGGATAACCACCACCTCGCCTTGCGCCCACTTCTGGCGCCAGACGTTCACCCAGAGATCGAAAACGTAGTGTAAGTACACGTTTGCGAGGAGCGGTGAAATTACCGAGCCTTGCGGCGTACCTGTCTTCGGTTCCGACCATTGACCTTCCTCCATCACTCCGGCCTTCAGCCATTTCTGGATCAGCCGCAATATGCGAGGATCGGCGACGCGATGCTCCACGAACTTCATCAGCCAGCTTTTGTCCAGGTTGTCAAAAAAGCCAGCGATGTCAGCGTCCAGAATGTAGTTCACCTTCTTCTTCAGAAGCGCGTACGACAGCGCATCCAGCGCATCATGCTGACTGCGCCCCGGGCGGAATCCATACGAGAAGCCGAGAAAATCCTCTTCGTAAATCTGGTTGAGGATGGTGGCCACGGCGTACTGGACGATTTTGTCCTCCAGAGCCGCGACTCCCAATGGACGTTGCCGGCCATCTTCTTTCTGTATGTACACTCTTCTCGAAGGCAGCGCTCGGTACGCTCCGCGATGGACCCGGCCATGAAGATCGACTAACCGATCTTCGACCCCGGTCTCATACTCCTGCCACGTAACCCCGTCCACTCCAGGTGCGGCTTTCCTCTTCAGTGAGTAAAAGCTTTCCCGCAGCAGATCGACGGTCAGGTGGTGGAGCAAGGCAGTGAACTTCATCTCCTTATTTTCCCGTGCTGCTTTCCGCACGCACGCCAGCCCTTGTGACACGCCCTTCCCGCTCTGAGTCGGGTACGTGTTAGGTTGACCTGCGTTCTCCTTGATCGACGGCCTTCCCTCCTCATTCTCCGCCAACGGTTTTTTGTCTTTGTTCGAATGATTCATCGGTACTATTCCGTCGTGTGACTCCTCGGGGACGTCCGTGCGGGCCGTACGGCCTAAGCCTTCGCCCGCCGCCCTGCTGTCTGGTTGGACCGCAGGTGTCGCCGAGGTCTCCCGGTTCTCGTGCATGAAGTTTCTAGGCGTGTCTGGGGTCTTCGACTACGCCGGACTGAGTCAGGAACTCGCGCTGGCGCTCCTGCTCATGTTGCCTTCCGCGCATTACAAAGGCGTCGGCGTCCGGATTTACAGTTTTCGGAGTTGGATAACCCACCCCGCCTATCCCCTGTTTACGCTTCACCGAAACATCTCGCGATGCCCGATGCAAAACTCGGGGCCGAGTGGTTCGCTAGTCCTTTCTCGTAAGGATTCTTCCTCCTCTGCTCCATGCCGGTTTACCCCGGCGCACTGTAATCGCCTGTTAGCGACAAGTGACCTTCGCCTCGTTCAGGCCGAGTTCACGGCCGAGAAGTCTAAATTGCGCAACATCCATTGACCACCCTGATTCCCTCGCTGCCAACAACGCCGAGTCCCTCTTAGACTTCTGTCGAAGAATTACTGCTCACTTAGAACGAGGACACCGTGATTAAAGTTTTGATCTTTGCCGCCTGTGTTGCTTCTGCAAGCATCGCTCTGATCGCACAGGCACCCAACTGGCAGCCATCCTCAGGACATACCCAAGTACCAATATGGCCCGTCAAGCCACCTGATGCAGTGCCCTACGGACGAGAGGTCACAAAGACGGTACAGAGTCCTGATGAGCCTCCGGCTACTGTCGTTGGCAAGGTCTCGCAACCCACAATGACGGTCTATTCACCGAAAGGACTTAATACGGGTGCTGCGGTAGTCGTATTTCCTGGCGGCGGCTATTGGGTTTTGTATATGGACCTCGAAGGCACGGAGATCTGTGATTGGCTCACCGCTAAGGGCATGACATGTGTCCTATTGAAGTACCGTGTACCGGGCGAACACCTTGCACCGAGGTCCGGCGCGTACCCGAAATCGCCTGTGGCATTGGAAGATGCTCAGCGAACCGTCAGGCTGGTCCGATTCCACGCCGCGGAGTGGGGAATCGATCCACATAGGATCGGCGTGCTGGGGACCTCGGCAGGTGGGCATCTCGTGGCAGCAGTGAGCACGAATTTCAAAAGACGCTTGTACCGCGCTGTCGACGTGGCCGACAAGGAAAGCTGTCGCCCGGATTTCGGTGTGGCTCTTTATCCAGGACACATGCTTGAGAACACTTCTAAAGAGTTCGAGTTAAACCCCTACGTTCCGGTTACAAAGGAAACTCCGCCCATGTTTCTGTTGCAGGCTGAGGACGACCCGATAGACACTGTAAGAAACTCGTTGGTTTACTACTATGCGCTGAAGAATGCGGGAGTTCCGGTAGAGATGCATTTGTAT
>DATDGW010000627.1:0-4781 GCA_036521895.1 Candidatus Sulfotelmatobacter sp.
AGACCACCCTCTGACAAGGCCATCAGAGAGGTCAGCAAGCTGAAGCAATACGCAGCCGCGCAGAGCGCAATGGCATTGCAAAAGCCCGGGCCCATGATCGCCCGCACCGTCTCTCTTTCCATCATCGCGAAGGATTTCGATTCCGCGCGCGCATCGCTCGACGCCATCCTCGCTCGCCACAACGGCTACGCCGCAAATCTTAGCGTTGGCACTCCCCAGGACGCCGCACGCTCACTCCAAGCTTCTCTGCGCATTCCTTCGTCGCAGCTCCCCGCCGCGCTCACCGAAATAAAAGCTCTAGGTCGCGCCGAAGCAGAAAACCAAGACGGCGAAGAAGTCACCCAACCACACGCTGATCTAGTAGCGCGGCTCAAAAACTCCCGTGAAACCGAGCAGCGCCTCCAAGCCATCCTCACCGAACGCACCGGAAAAATCAGCGACGTCCTCGAAGTCGAACAGGAAATCGCTCGCGTCCGCGGCGAAATCGAGCAAATGGAAGCTGAGCAAAAAAATCTCGAGCATCGCGTCGACTTCGCCACGATCGACCTCAAGCTCTCCGAGGAATACAAAGCCAAGCTCGATTCCCCGGCCCCGGCCATCTCCACCGAAATCCACAACGCCGCCGTTAGCGGCTATCGCAACGTCGCCGATACACTGCTGTCGATAGCGCTCTTCTCGGCCGAATACGGCCCGGTGCTCTGCTTCTGGCTGCTCCTGCTTTCTATTCCGTCCTGGCTCGTGTGGCGCCGCCTGCGTCAGGCCTCCGCGGCCATCTAGCGGTTTTTCGGCGTGACTTCGCGCGGCGCCGGTCATGCCGCAGCCAGCCTACCCATGCGTGGTATTCTTGCCTCCCATGTCTCGTTATCGAGCCGCGGCCTTCGCCTGCCTGATCTTCGTGGGCCTCGCGAGTTCTCAAAATGAAACTAAGGCCCCCGCCATTCGAGTAAACGTCGACCTCATCTCTGTGAGCGTGCGCGTTACCGACAAGCAAGACCACGACAGTCCCGGACTAACCGCCGATGATTTCGCCTTGTTCGAGGATGGACGCAAGCAGAAAATCTCTTTTTTCGACACCGAGACCGAACCCATCGCTCTCAGCATCGTGGTGGACTCCAGCAGCAGCATGAATAGAGATGAGAAACTAGACGTTGCGCAAGGATTGTTGGCGGAGCTGATAGACCGCAGCCGGCTGCAGGATGAAATCTCCGTTTTGCAGTTTACGGATCACGTCGTCGGATTCAGGCAGATCACACGCGAGCAGCGCTTGATGACCCTCCCTTACGGAATTACTTCGGAATCGGGTGGCACCGCCCTCTACGACGCCGTGGCCTCCGCTTTGTGCCATCTCCGAACTTCGAGAAATCTGCGGCAGGCCATCGTGGTCATCACCGATGGAGCCGACCAGCACAGCCGCCTCGCGCTAGAACAATTGATCCGGCTCGTACAATCCTCGCGTGCCCAGCTGTTCGTCGTCGGCTTTTACAGTCAATCGGACTATCGGATTTACAAGCAGTCCGAGAACACCGTGCCGCTGGTGACCGGACAGGAGATCGGCAATCCCTTAATCGTGTTTGACCGATTGGCCAGGGAATCCGGCGCCGAAGCCTTCTTTCCAACTACCAAGAAGGGTCTGGAGCAGGCGGTCGGTGAAATCTCAACGATTCTCGGCGCTCAATACACCCTGTCGTACTACCCAGAAGGCAGCGCAAAAGCTTTGCGGCACGTTCAGATTAAGCTCAATCGCGGCGGCCTCAAATTCGTTGCACGTCAGAGCGTGAGCTTAGAGGACCCACTCGCCGGCCCGGTCGAGTTCGATCGGGAAACTTGTCGAGTCTCCGCCAAAGCCCATCCTTACCTCTACGAGTCCCGTTTGACCGAGGACGGTGACACTTTTGACTACCACGAGGATTTCTCCGATCCGCTAACAGGTTGGCCCAACCGCCGAGGTTCGCGCTACATCGCCGGTGGATACGAACTCTCCTATCAACTCCCAAAGCCAAAGAACGGCGGGCTACTCATCGACGCAAGTCCGGTCGGAATCGGGGCTTTGGCTGCGTATGGCCCCTGGTGGGATGATTTTCGCGCATCGGCGTATGTCGACGCCGGTTGGGCGAAAATGCGCCCCCCCACCGGGACTCCTTCGCTGAAGTCTAAGGACATTCTCGATGTTTCCTCGGCAGGATTGGTCTTTCGACTGAACGACAGCGGCTACTATGCTTTCCTCCTGAGTACCAGCCCGCAGGCCTATAAGACCGATCAACTTTCGTTCAAATTGGTGAGCAAGACATTTCGCGGGACATCCGAGCAACCGATTATCCCCTGGACTCCCCTCTCCCCGGAACAAGTGCAACAGGGAATGGCCACGGGAATAAAGTTGACCGTGGAGGGCCGCGGGGATCAAATCGTCTTGTTTGTGGGCGACCAGCAAGTCGGCAGCGTGAGCGACATGACGTATCCGAGCGGTTACATCGGCTTTGTCTCGCAGGGAACGGGACGGGTTGTTTTCAGAAACCTCGACGTCCGAGGAACACGCTAGGCCTCCTCCCACCTCCGCCGGTCATCGAAGGGTGTCTCCGTACCCGCCCGCATCGAGCAAGATTCAAATTAGGTGTTTACGTTAACGCCAATCGCTATCCGCACTCACCAGCAATCCGCGTGGCTTTTATACCGCCTAGCTTGTTTGCACTCATTCAACAATATCGTGCGTAGGCACCTCAATGACGTCGCTCCGTCCCACAGGATCGTTTTTTTCGATGCAATACTCCTAAAGAATGTAGGTGATTCTCCGTATTCTGTGAGATTTTGTAGACTCCGCGGGCCCGTCTCTCCTTGTTCGAAGTTAGATTTTTCGTAAATTCTTTGGAATCATACACCTCTACGCCAAGGCCAACTCGCCACCCTGCTGGCACAACTATTGCTCTCTCCCATTGCAACTTACAAGATTGGCTTCCCGGGGTGGCCGGATCCGAACCTCGACTCGGTTCCGGTTTTTTGGGGGGTCAGTTCAAGAAAGGGGGCTTGCACCAGCCCCCTTTTTCATTTGTATGCCATTCTTCTCGCCGCAACTTTTTAACTTTTAACCTTGATCCTGCATAGCCGAAAACGCCGCGCAAAAAAAGAGCGGCCGGTGGGGGGACCGGCCGCTCGGGCGTGGGGGGATGGAGGGCAACCTGAAGCCAGTCCAGTTCTTCTGACCGCTCCGCTGCGCTCGTGAGCAGCCGAGCGGGGGGTACAGGAGCAAACAGGCGCAAGCCTTTTTACTCCGGAAGCCCGAACCAACTTCCGATCACAGTTAGGATTCTGCGGCCCGCCGTTTTCTTGGTCGATAGGCCGACGGGTTCATTCTGCGCAGTACTTCCCGCTGTCGCCGTTGCGCTCTCTTTAGCCGCAATTTCTCATATTAAATCAGTGCTGTCCCATTAAAAGTCGAATAGGTTCAATTGGTTGCAGGTTTCGGCATCCGTGAACCCATCGTTGAAGTTGGAAAACCCCTCTAAAATTGGGGTTTTTTCGAAAACTGTGACACTGAGAATTTGCAGAATTTTGTACAGACTCAAATCGAGCCCCAATTGTTTTTTGACAATCGCCACCAACACGTAGATCGACAAGGCCACCCACGCTTGGGTCTTCACCGCATTCTCCGAGGTGCCGTAGAAAGCCTTGATGCGCAGGTGCTGTTTGATCCAGCGAAAAAACAATTCCACTTTCCAACGTGCCCGGTACAACTGGGCGATAGTCAAAGCGGGAAGGAGGAAATTGTTGGTCAGGAAGGTCAGTCGGGAGTCCTTCTCGGCATCGAAATAGTGGATGCGCCGCAAGGGATCGGGATAGCGCTCGGCCGTTCGCACTCCGGTCAGCAGAATGGTTTGATCGCTTCGCAATCCCGCTGATCGTTCGACGGGGCGTGAGTTGCGACGGTAGAACTGCATATTCTTTTTGGCGCGAGTGACGAAGAAGGCGCAAGCCTGCGCCAAGAGATACAGGCGAGCAAAGTCCACATAACCGCGATCGAGCAAGTAAAACGCTCCGGCTTCGGGAAGCAACTCGTCCAGAATGTTCACGTCGTGAACTTGGCCGCCAGTCACATAAACATTGGTCGGAATGCTGCCGCGTAGATCCAGCAGCGTGTGCAGTTTCACCGCGCTTTTTCGGCGACGGAATTTTCCCCACGGGAAAAGTGAAAGGCACAAATCGATGGTCGTCGAGTCGAGGGCATACACCGTCTCGGACAACTCCACGCCGAAAGGCTCGTGGCGGTAAAGGTCGCGAGCGGCGGCAATCAGAACTTGAGCGAAATCGGCATAGATCCGCCAGTCGCGGTGTTCATTGGCGTGTGCCAACGTGTTGCGAGAAACCTGTCCCCGGAAGCCCATATGATAGAGCTTGGGTTGCTGAGCACGAAGACAAGCTTCGATATCGCGAAGACTTTCGCGATAGGTGAGCTGAGCAAAGGCCAAACAAAGGAACTGATCCCAGCAGGAGAAATCTTTGACGTAACGATTGCCCTGGTACCGATCGACGCATATTTGAAACTGGTAGGTTGGGAGGAACTCCACGAGCTGAGAGAAAACGGTTCGGCCTTGGTTCATCTACTGCCTCCGGAGCAAGCTGGAAAGCAGTAGAATGGCGCCAAAACAGAGACAAAAAATTGAAATCGAAAAAACTCACAGAGACCCCTTACTTTCGTTCAATCAAGCAGTTACGGTAGACTGCTCTGATTTTCTTGGGACAGCACTGATATTAAATAGAAAAAGGCTGTGGCTTCATGGCATAACTCTTTT
>DATDGW010000628.1:0-9182 GCA_036521895.1 Candidatus Sulfotelmatobacter sp.
GCGGCTTCCGAACCGAAGCGCAAGCATTAGCTTGAACAGGATCTGGAGTGGGCCTCGGATCTTACCGAGCCAATTCATTTGCCTCCGGGCAACTGGAACATCTCTCGAAGAAAGAGTAAGAAGAGGAAAAGAATATAGGAACTGGTATTACTGACAGTCAGGGTTGACTCCGGGGAACGGAGGGTGGGAGAAGGCCGGAGCCATGGGCCCTGCGCTCAAGCGGATTCGTACATCAAGTTCCCGGAAACAAAGAGCTTATTGGCAAGCACCGCCTTAAGGGCTTGGAGCAAGTCCAAATTCAAGCGCGACTTTACGATATAGGCGGAGCCGCCTGCGCCGATGGCGGCATTCACATAGTCGCGATCTTCGTGCACCGTGAGAAAGATGATCTTGGCGGTGCAGCCCGCATCCCGCAAATGTCGCGCGATGTCGATTCCGCTTCGTTCGCCCATCGAAATATCGAGGATGAGGATGTCGGGCCGGAGCCGGAAATATTCCCGAGCCACCGTGTTTCCGTCGACAAGGGCTGCCACGACTCGGTACGCCCCCTCTTTCCGCAACATCTTGCTGACATGATCGAGGACGGCGGTGTTGTCGTCGGCAAGGAGTATAGTCACATCCGCCACGAACTCCCTTTCGAGGGCCGGGGGTGGGGGATTGCAATCCAAGACCGTCGAGATGCAATCATTGCCGGACCCATAGACCAACATTCGCCCGCGATTCTACGTGGCGTCGGTGGGGTCGGCTACTGTCAATTCTGACGGGGCGTGCTTCCTAGGGACGGGAACTCTCCCTTGCACAAGCGTACCGCGGGAGGGTTTGGACCAAATCGAGAACTCTCCGCCGACCGAGCGCAGACGTTCTCGCATACTTACCAGTCCCAGGCCGTGATCCGCTCGTATTTCCTCGGGATTAAATCCCACCCCATCGTCGGAAACACACAAATGCAGCACACTCGACGGGCAGCTCAATTCGACCTTCACGTGACTGGCCTTGCTGTGCTTGACGACGTTGCGCAACGATTCCTGCACCGTCCGGAAGAGATTGAGAGAAACCCTTTCGTCGAGGTCATCGGGCAGACCTTTCACCATGCATTCGATCTCAATCTTGTGTTGCTGGGCAAACTCGTTACACAGTTGCCGCACCGTCGACGTGAGCCCCAGGTAGTGCAGCTTCGATGGGTGCAATTGATGGGACATGTGCTGGATGTCATTCGCGATTTCATTCGTCAGCTGCCAAAGCAGGTGCAATTCTTGACCTCGCGATCCGTCTTTATCAGCAGACGCGGCTTGCTCAGCTTCCTGGAGTCCATTCGCCAGCAGGGCCAGCCGCTGGTTGATGTCGTCGTGCAATTCGCGCGCGATCCGGGCACGTTCCTCTTCCCCCGCTCGTAAGAGCCGTCCACTGAACTCGATTACGGTAGCTCGGGCCTGCTTCAGATCGCTAATGTCCATACAGCAGCCCACGTATCCGGCAAACGACCCGTCGCTGTTGAACCGGGGTACGCCGCTGTCCAGCACCCATCGGTATTCTCCATCGCGTCGACGCAGCCGGTATTCCATACTGAATCGTTCCCGGCGATCAAAAGATTGCACGTACCTCTCGTGACATTTTTCGACATCTTCGAGATGCACGCCTTCCGTCCAGCCCTCGCCAAGTTCCTGCTCCATGCGCCGGCCGGTGAATTCGAGCCATGGCTGATTGAAATAGGTGCACAACCTGTCTGGGCCGGACATCCAGATCAGCACAGGCGCGGTATTGGCAATCAGGTGAAAGCGCGTCTCGCTCTCCGCTGCCGCCGCTTCCGCTCGGCAATGCTCGGTGATGTCCCGGATGATGACCGTAAACAGTTTCTTGCCCGCATTCTCCGCATGGGAGATTGAAGCTTCGATGGGAAACTCTTCGCCATTGGACCGCATTGCCCAGAGGGCGCCGAGCGTACCCATCGACCTGCTGGTTTCTCTGGTTTCGCCGAAGCGGCGAATGTGAAGGCTGTGTGCGGAGCGGAAACGCGGCGGGATAAAGCGATCGAGGGAACCGCCGATCGCCTCGCTGGCTGTACAACCAAACATCTTCTCGGCGGCTGCATTGAAGAGCAACACATGTTGCTGCTCGTCGACGGCGATGATCGCGTTCAGCGCCGTAGCCACAACAGCCGTCAGTCGATCCTCGCTTTCTTGCAGTCTGATCTCAGCCGCCCTGCGCTCGGTGAAGTCCTGGGCCGTTCCGTGAAGAGAGATCACGTGACCCGTGGCATCTCGCACCGCTTCGCCTCGAATACGGATCCATCTCTTGCTGCCGTCGGGTCGGACTGCCTCCAGTTCGATTTCCTGGATTGAACCGGCCGGTAAAGCGTTCTTTATGGCGACCGTGAGCCTCTCCCAACTCTCGGAAGTGAAGAGCCGCTTAAATTCCTCGCGTCGAGCCGGTGACTGGGTCCGGTCAAGTCCATAGATACGGTAGAGCTCGTCGGAACAACTGATCTCTTCTTTGCCTAAATCCCAGCTCCAGCTACCGATTCCAGCAAGGCGCTGCGCCTGTTCCAGTTCCTTCTCGTTTTGAGTCAGGGCGTGCTGGGCGCGCTTACGGCGGGCAACGTTAAGAAGGAGCAGAACGATCAGCACGGTCTCGATCAGCAGCAAGGCGGACAGGCCGAGGATTCTCCAGCGGTACAACTCCCAGGGAGAGTATTCCCAGTTCACCAGGACGCTGTCGGCAGGCAACTGATCTTCTGGAATGCCCCAACGGTGCAGTTGGTGCCAGTCGATCATGAAGTGTTGGAAACTGCCTGTGGTGACGAGGATATCCTCGGCTTTCTCGCCTTTCAGAATGCGGGCACCGTCGTGCCCCAATGTGCGCCCTACGTCGCTCAGGTCTGCGACGTACCCCCCTAACGCGCCATTCCCCACGACCGAGGAGAACGCTCCGTAGATGGGTCGCGTAGCAGCTTTGGAAACAGCCGGCAGAATTCGTGCGGGGATGAACTTCTCACCGCTGGGATCGGTGGCAAAATCGAGGAATAGGATGACCGTGCCAGGCCGCGCAGTCGCAAGCCGAGGTCCCAGTTCAGCCAATTCAACATCCGTCAGGTATTCGAACTTCAGGCTCCGCTCATACCCTTGGAACTGCTTACGGGCAATTCGCGAGTCGAGCTTCTCGCCATCCGAAGAACCTGACACCACGATCACGCGGGAGGTTTCGGGATTTTGCCGCAATGCTAATTCCAAGGTGGGCAGGTAATTCGTCTCGCGAATAACGCCCGTAGCGCTGGGCGTTTGGTTCATCCACAGGCCGGTGTTCTGGGGATCCACGACGAAGAATAAGAGGGTTCCAGCCGGAAACAGCTTCGCTTGCATCGGCTCAGCAAACATCACTGTCTCCTCCCCGATGGCAACGACCAGTTGCAAAGTCTGCCCATGATACTTATCCAGGAGATAAGAGGCTGTTGCCTTTCCGCGAGTGCGCTCTGCGAGAGCGGAGGCGAAATCGAGATACTCCAAACTGAAACGAACGGGCTTGTCGGAACCCGAAAGAATCTGCGTTTCAGTCTGCTCGATCATGGCCGCAACATCGGGCAAGTCCGGATCGAGAGAGGAAAGAAAGAGTACCTCAATCTGTTGCGGTACGGGACGTGGGGCGGGCCGAGGATGACGTGCAGCGGGCGAGGCCAATACGGGCTTAATGATGACAAGGGTCAGCAGACAACCCAGAATGCAGCGGAGCACAGCTGTTTCGACAACAAAACATTCCTGATGTGGCGCGGTAGGCGTAACCAACCAACTTTCGATTCGAATTGTCGTCAGCCGGAGGAAAGCCTGGCAGTGCTATTTACTCGTCTCGCGATCCTGCGGAGATGTGATCCAGGTCACGGTGCGGCGTGATCGCTCCTGCATTGGGCCGAGAACAACGCGAAGATAAACGCAACGCCATCTTCCATCTACTGGCAGTGTTGACAGTTACGTCGCGGTGCGGGGCGCAGCTCGCATCGTACAGCTGGAAACAAGAGGAGACCGGCGAACCCACCCCCTGTGGAGGACTTCAACAGGGTCTCGTTGCCGTGGCCTGATTCGAGGATCGGGAGGCAAAAATGGCCGAACCGCGGTGCAGGGGCCAACTACTCCTAGGGTATTCCGTCCTTCTCCATTTTGGTTACGACGAGATTCACCAGTCCTTTGATCGCGCTGTGGACGTTGGAGGGGTTGAACGTGTCGGTAGTCCCGGTCCAAATCAGCTGCCCGTCGGGCGGCGTTGTCAGATAGACATTCGTTTCGACGCGCACCTTCTTTTCTTTCTGCAGGTATGCAGGCGAATAGATCACCGGATACAACGCTCCGTAGTAACCATAGAAGGTGTTGTAGTAGGGATAAGGTGTGAAGTACGCCGTACCGGGAACGTAGGTGACAGTATTGTCCACCTTCATCAGGCGCGAGACTACAACCGCCTCGATCTGGTTCGCTTGGATTTGCTCTCGGAGATATGTGAGGTCAAGCTTGGTGCCGGGTGGGCGCAGCAGAATCGTGTTCCCGGCTACCGCCTCCAAGCCTTTGCGGGTCAGTTCCGCCGCCAGTGCGTCTTCGAAATCGGCGCGAACCTCCATCTTATTGCTGAACCCCATGGCCAAGACCCGGTGAAACTTTTTCGTCGGTGCGTAAGTTGGATTCCGCCAGCTTGTGATGACCCTGCTGGATCTGGCAAACAGCAGGGTGGCTGCCGTCACCGTGATGCCAAGGATCAGCATTTTGCGATTCAAGCGCGAATTCGCTCTTTTGGACGAAAGCTGCATTTGTCAGGGGTACCTTTGCCCAATTCCCGAGGATCGCTCCCGCGAGTTTCGCGAAATTTTAGCTCGCTCGCTTCACTTCCTTGTCGTGCCCACGGTTGAGAGCCATCTCCTCAGTTCCCGCCACTTTATGACTCTCGAACTCGGCCAACAGACCCTCATCCGTCAAATCGAGAGGATGCGAGTTCTCCCAGTCATGGTGAGCAATCTTACCGAGGCGGTGCACGATATCAGCATCTCTGACTTCGATGGCTAATTCTCTGCGACTATCAAAGCTGCCCGGGGCAAGATTGATCGACCCCACGATAGCGCGGGCATGATCCGCGAGCAGCATCTTGGCATGGAGCTTCAAATGCTTGAGTTTGTGAATTTTGATGCCCACGTCGTTCATGGTGCGTAAGCCGCCGACGGACTCCACCAGCTTTTCCTTCTTGAGCTTGTGCGGGGGACGAGCCATGACGTGAATTTTTACGCCCCGCATTGCTGCTCGCACCAGTCGCTCGATGATGACCGCGTCCTGGTAACGCTCATTCTGCAGAAAAATAGACTCCTTCGCATCGTCGATAAATTTGGCGATCCGATCCCGACCGTTAGCGGAGCACCAGATGAGATGTGACTTCTCGTCCCCGTGAAAGGGTTTCCGGGCCCAGTCAGCTTCGAAGCATTGAGTAATCTCATCTACCTCGTGGGCGTGCGACGTGACGATGGCATAGTCACGGGTTTCGGTCAGGTTCTTCGTTTCCCAGTTCAGGGACTTCACAAAGGCGGTCTCATCATCCACCACCATGGACTTCTCGTGGGTCACGTCATACGCGGGGTTGCTGTCGAGGACTGCAACGCCGCCGCTCTCGAGTTGCTTGCGCGACTCCTCGTTTTCCGATTCACCGTCGCGGCGGGCGGGATTCAGCATAATGCGTACGTCAACACCCCGCGTTCTGGCGGCGATGACGGCTGACAGGAGCGAGGGATCGGAAAAGATGAACATCTTGACGCGCAGCGATTTCGTGGCCGCGTTTATTGCTTCCAGAATGGGCTTTGCGGAATCGTCGGGCAGCACAATTAACGAACGGGACATAAATCCTCCTCACGATCATCTGCGAACCAGCAATTGATCGAACTTCTATGACGCAAGAGCTACCGGCCCGGTGTTGTACTGGATTCGATAAAGTTCGGCATACACGCCGCCGCGAGTCAGCAACTGGTCATGACTTCCCTCTTCCGCAACTACCCCATCTTTAAGGACGACGATCTTGTCGGCATCGCGGATCGTACTCAGCCGGTGGGCAATCGTGAGCACTGTCCGTCCTTTCATGAGTTTCTCCAGCGCATCGATCACCAATTTCTCAGACTCGGTATCGAGAGCGGCGGTCGGCTCGTCCAGAATGAGAATGGGGTTGTTGCGGATAATCGCCCGGGCGATCCCGATGCGCTGGCGCTGGCCTCCAGAGAGCGTCTCGCCGCGCTCGCCGATCATCGTGTCGTATCCGTGAGGCATCTTGGCGATGAACTCGTCGGCGTTAGCGAGCTTGGCCGCTTCGTGGATCTGCTCATCCGACACACCTGGTTTGCCATAGGCGATATTCTCGCGCACTGTCCCTGCAAATAGCCCGGGCTCCTGCAGGACATAACCGATCTGGTCGCGGAGGTGATTCTTCTTGAACTCACGAATATCCGCGCCATCGATTTTGACCGTGCCGCCGGTGGGATCGTAGAACCTCGGGATCAGACTTACGACAGTGGATTTGCCGCAGCCGGTGGGGCCTACGACTCCCACCATCTGGCCGGCCTTGACCTTGAAACTGACGTCGGTGAGTACGGGGGCACCGGACTCATACGCGAAAGCGACATGATCAAATTCGATCGCGCCCGCGAGCGCCTCGGGTTCGCGGGCATCAGGCCGCTCGTGAATAATGGTGTCGGAGTCGAGGATTGCGCGGATGCGGTCCACACCTACCGCGGCCTGGGCGATCGTGTTCGTCATGGTGGCCAGGTCTTGGACGGGCTTGAAGAACTTGCGCAGGTATGCGAGAAAGACCGTTAACGCGCCGGCGGTCATCGCTCCTGCAAGAATCAGCGCGGAGCCCCGCCACATCACGAGGGCGGTGCACAGCGCAACCGTGATGGTCACAATGGGAGACAAAAGAGACTTGATCCTGCGGGCTTTGAGAGCGGCGCCGACGGTCGCTTGGCTTACTTCGGCGAGTCCTTCTTCCGCCAGGTCCTGACGGCCGAAGGCCTTCGTCACCCTCATCGATTCGAGCCCCTGCTCCACCACGGAAACGACTTTGCTTTGCTGCTTACGCACTTCGTGGGTAGCCTTCTTCACCGCTTTGTTGAACTTCGAGACCAAGAGCAGGAGGAACGGCGTCACCGCCACGGCAATCAGGGTGAAATCCCAGTTCAGGCGGACCATGATCAACAGCATGGCGACGATGGTGAACAGATCGACAACGATGTCGAGAGTTGCGGACGAGGCGAAACTCTGGATGGTCGAGACGTCGGACGTGATCGTGCTCAAGAGCGAGCCACTCTGGTGAGTGTCGTAATAGCTGAGCGACTGTTGCTGGAGGTGATGGTAGGTCCGCAGGCGCAAATCGTTGGCCACCCATTGACCCACGCTGGTGGTGTAGTAATTCGCGACATAGGACGCGACCGCGCCTACCAATGCGATGAGCAATACCCCCATCGAAGCCGCGACTGCGATCTGCATTTTGCTGCCCCTGCCCAACACCGGATGGAGAAGATCGACAAGCCAAGGTGCGAGTTTGTGGGAACCGACCACGTTGTCGAGGATAATCTTCAAGGGCCAAGGCCCGGCGACACTCATCACGGTCTGTACGACCATGGCCAGCAGAATAACTACCAAGGTGCCCCGGTAGGGGCGCACGAGACTGAGGATTAGGCGCAGCATTCGGATCCCTCCCACTAAACACTCACACGAGCATCCCATCGGGGCGGTGACGTTAGTCTGGTCACTGCCAAGTATTGCGGAGCGGTATTCATTTTCCGCTCCGCAGGTTCCCGTTGCAGGTGGCTTACGCCTTGGGCGGAAAGGTCTTGAGAAGCTTTGCCACCCCTTGGTTGATGCGGTTCAAGTTCGTCTGTGCATTCTTGCTGGGATTCAGAGTCTTGGTGGCAACGCCTCGCCAGATCATTTGTTTCGTTGCCGGATCATAGAAATCGACGACGAGGGTGCCGATCTGAATTGTGGAACTGGTGGCGCTCGCCATGCCACCGCCAAACCGCCACCCTCCGCCCATGCCGTAGGCATTCCACTGCTGCTGGTGCTGAATGGAAGTCTGAATCCCTACATACATATCGGCTGTGTCGGCGTCGGTCTTGGTCATCCCCTTGCCAGCCAGTTGGGTATCCACAGCGTCCCTGATTTGCTGCGTTATGATTGGATCCACCTGCTCGGTGTTGTTGATGGTGACCCACTTGTAGGTGTGGTATTTCGAGAAGTCGGTACCGGGCATGTAATTGGTCTTGATGTCCTGCGCGGTCACAGACCCACACGCAAGCAGGACAAGGCCCATCGTCAGACCGGCTCCAACAACTACACAGTGCCATCGAGAAATCATTACCTTCTCCTTTACCGCTATCGTGCTGCTGACGAACCGCCGATCCTTTGCGGAAAAGACGGCGAACAATGACCTCAGAGAGAGATTCAGACCGGCAGCGGTTCAGGACGTTGCCGAATCCCCGCGTAAACGGAATCAATCGCACCCAGCGTAGGCGTGCACTTCGGAATACTCAACTGTGAGTTTTACCAGTCCCCTGCGGGGGGTCCGGACCGGTCTCGCGATGCCTAGATGGGCACCCTGTAACTTATGACAGTTTCGTTCGCGGGCGGCTCTCACTACTGTCACGCTTGGATTGGTCTATCGAACCGGGGGAGAGCAGAATGACAAAAGGCCGCTGTCTGTTCTGGACTGCGTTCATTGTGGTGGGGCTCACAACCAGTGGGTTCTCCCAAAGAGTAAAGATCGGGTACGACAAGGGCGCAGATTTTTCGAAATACAAGACTTACACATGGGCGAAGCCCGACCACCCGATTCAGAGGCCGCAACTTTATCAGGCCGTAGTCGGCACGATCGATCAAGACCTGCAAGCCAAAGGTCTCACCCGCGTTGACGCCAATGGTGATCTCACCCTCATGGCCTCGGGTGGGATCGATTTTGGATACAACTCCCCTCCAACGGCAACGATGGATCCTGTCATGTGGCAGGGGGAATACGGTGCCCCCGTCTTCAATGCACCGCTAGTCGCGCAAGGAACCCTCAGCCTGCAATTCGTCGAGGAGAGTCAGGGCAAGATGGTCTGGAAGGGGACGGTCATGCAGAAACTTGACCCCGAACAGAAAGACAAGGCTCTGGTTCTCGCGGAAAAGGCGATCGACAAG
>DATDGW010000629.1:0-2113 GCA_036521895.1 Candidatus Sulfotelmatobacter sp.
GACATGGGGATTGACGATGAGTCTGACCACCCCAATGCTGTGTTCAGAAGTTGCAGAGGGCGTTACATGCCGAGTTATTCGGTGTGAGTCTTTTCCGAGAGCCGGATGCGGGAAATCCGCCTGTCCGGTTCGATGAGCGGGGACAGGAAACAGAGTCAAGCCAAACCGGACTGAGGCGACGGACGCGAAAGCGCCGTCAGCAGCCACCGGGAGACTAAAGCCACTGCGCCTGTTCTCGACTCTACTCACTGATTTTGGTTTTTGGCGAACAAACTGCGCAAGCTTGTGCAAACGCCTGTGGGTGTTGAAAAAGTCACGTCGATTAGCAGGATGAGATTCAGCAGAAGCGTGTTAGAAGGAAGTATTCGCCTATGCTCTGTTTGATTCCGATCATCGGAGGCCTGCTGATCATGATGGGGCAACACGACCGTTCCGAAGCGCTGTTCTATTACTTCCGCCTGGAAGATCAGGTTCCCGAGAGCCATCTACTGCGGCTCATTGAGAAGCACATCAGCTTTGCCTTCGTGCGCGAGAAGCTGAAACAGAAATACAGCGATACAGGCCGTCCGTCGATTGATCCTGAGCTCCTGCTGCGCATTCTACTGATCGGCTATTTGTACGGCATCACCAGCGAACGAAAACTGGTGGAGGAACTGCGCATGCATCTGGCGTGGCGCTGGTTCACGGGACTGGGTTTCGATCAGGAGATACCGCACCACTCCACCTTTTCCAAGAATCGACACGGACGGTTCCAGGAGTCGAAGCTGTTCGAGGAACTGTTTGAGCAGATCGTGCTCCAGTGTGTGGAAGTGGGATTGGTGCAGGGCAAGCATCTTTCGGTGGATGGCAGTTTCGTGGAAGCCAATGCGGCGAAGGAGAGTCGCATTCCCAGGGAGCAGTTGGGGGAAGCGGCTCAGGTCCATCAGACCTTGCACCAGTATCTGAAGGAGCTGGAACAGCAGAACCCGGTGGAAGAGCCGGTGCATGAGCAAGACCTGGTATCGACCACCGATCCGGATTCCACCTACGCCACTAAAGGCGGCACGCCGGCCCGGCTGGGGTACTACGATAACTATCTCATCGACAATCAAAGCTGCGTGATTGTGGGAGTGCAGGCCACGGCGGCGCGGTTGAGCCAAGAGACCGTAGCCGCGCAAGCCATGCTCACCCGGTTCGCGCAACGGCTGGGACGAAAGCCAGAATCGGTGGCGGCCGACACGACCTACGGGAACGGGGAGTTTCTGCAATGGTTGGCAGAGCGGGAAATCACTCCTTACATGCGGACGCGAGAGAGTGCCAAGCGCAAGCACAGCCCCTTCTACGGACCGGAGAGGTTTACCTATCAGGCAGAGAGCAACAGCTATCGCTGCCCGGCTGGGGAGCAGCTCAACTACGTCGGGTTGAATGTTCGCAATCGTGCCCACGCCTACATCGGCAGCGGCAAGCGTTGTGGGGCTTGCTCCCAAAAACCACAATGCACGAGTGGGCGATATAAATATCTTGCGATCCACATGGATGAGGTGGCCCGACAACGTGCCCGCGAGTTGGCCAACACGCCCGAGTTCGCCCACGCACAGCGGCAAAGAAAAAAGGTAGAAGCCCTGTTCGCGGAACTGAAAAATCAGATTGGTCTGCGTCGCTTGCGCCTGCGGAGATTGAAGTTCGTGCGGGAGCAGTTCTTCCTGGCGGCGGCTGCACAGAACATCAAGCGACTGGTGCGCTTCCTCAGCCAACCGAAGAACCCCATTCTGTCCGTCGCTGCTTAGTCGCGGCGAGAGAAGAAAAGCTTAGCGCTGGCGATGCTCCCAGGCAGAAAGACCTTATGTTGACGTACTTTTTCAACACCCACGCCTGTTAACAACAGTTAGCCACAACACCTTGTTCCCCGATTGTCTGCTAACACTCTGTTACGCTTCTGCGTCCCTACTGTATGGGAGGAAGGCCATGAATTCGCCAAAAATGCAAATAGCTGCCATCGCAGTCGGACTCTTCTTCGGCTTGCGGGCGCCGGATATCGCATCCTCGGCAACGCCACCCGATGCAGGCCGCGTTGCCGCCACGGGTGACATGACTGGTATTCGCTTCGATCATGCTGCGGCCTTGCTGCCGAATG
>DATDGW010000630.1:0-4860 GCA_036521895.1 Candidatus Sulfotelmatobacter sp.
CTTCGCAAACAGAGCACTTCCCTGTTTGCAGGGCTGGAGCGACCCCACGATTCTTTTGGGCAGCCAAAGGCTCCCAAAAGTGGGGTCGCTCCAGCCCATCCGAGTGTTTTGCCCGCGTCCATAGTGAATGCCGCGCCATACGCAACCTTCACGCTCCCAATAACTTCCGTTCACCCGAAGGGTGAACGGAACGGTGAACGGGATGGTGATCTGTGTCTTTCACGGACCGTTCACCTTCTCTCCCCCGAAGATCGTACGAACGCCGATGACTTCTTATCACCCAGGTGTGAAAGAATATGGTTCGCTCCGGCCACAGCCGTAAGAACTCCACTCGCAGCTCCTGCTCACTGAGCTCGCCACGACGCCAGGCCTGATACAGACTGTCCAGCTGAGGCCCCTGAAATCGTTGCCGTGCGTCAGTCAGAAACTCGAAATCCGCTGTGACCGGGACGACGTACTCGTGGTTTTCCCATTTTTTTCGGACATGAAAGTAGCGGAGGATCTCGGCTGATGTTTCCGATTCGAGTGGTCTCTTTACGAGTGAACGAAAACCCTGTTCCGCCATTTGAAAATACGCGTCCTTTGCAGCGATGTACAAAAAGCGGAAAGTCGGCAATTGCCGGAAGATCCTTTGATACGCGGCCAGATGAGTAAGAAAACCAGACTGTGTTTCAAATCCTGAATCTATGTAGCTGAACGTGACCACAGGAGAAGCCCCTGCGCGAGGCGGAGCAAGAAAGAGCGGATATTTGTCAACGAAATAACGGACGGTTGGCGGACTGCCGGGACAACCCTCGTAAATCTTGGCTGGAAGGCAGTTCTTGGACATACCCATTGTGTCGCAGAAGAATCTGACCTTATCTTGTTCGGTCTCGAAATAGGCCAGAATTTGATTGGCCAAGATGAAGTCCAGAAGGAGCAAACGTTTGCGTATGAACTCAAATGAATGGCGTCTGCGGTTGCGGAGATTGTCCTTTTCCATCTGACCGTAAACAGTCCTCGAAAAGAGGTGGAAAACCGGGCCGACGCCCGGGTAGTCACGAATCGAAGCGTGTTCACTCTGAAGAAGCTTCCGGGCAAATAAAAAAGAACGCTTGCCACGTGCTGCGCCTGTGAAAGTGCAGAATTGACGAAGAGTGAAGTAGCCGGAATGGATGACCACGATATAGAGGAAGCGAGCTTCCGACTCGGTGTAGCCGAGACCTTTGATTCGCTCGATTTGTTCAGCAGGCATTTTCATCGCGACAAAATCTCCGCAGCCGGTTCGGGCAATGCTTGGCCAGCGCCAAGACACACGAGGAGCATTAGCTCCATGCAGTGGGTTCTACCTTCGCGTTCAGCGCGTCGTCCCGCGGCCGTTCGCGACGCCTTGTGGTTCCCCGGGTGATGTGGGTCCACCAGGCTCGAGAGGGAACAATGGGCGAGAATCCCCTCACTTATAAAGAGGCTTTGAGAAAGGAAAAAGTACGAAAAAATCTTTAACAGGATGTGCGTTGCCTATGGCGTTCTATTGACATCGAAAACGACCGAATGGCAGGCTTTTGTATCCCATTCCCTTTGGCGGGCCATAAAAACGAGGCAACAATGGAGAAACCTGACCCGTACGGCGAATGGGTACTCCAGAGAGTTCAGCAAGAAACGGGCGGAAAGAAAGCTCCGATACCGGAAGAGGTCTTGGCGGCCGCTCGAGCGACTTGGCCCCGCATCGTGATTCATGCCACACGCGAATTCGAACGGCAAGGTTTAACTCGCGAAGCAGTATCTCTTGCAGCGGATATTTGGGAAGCAGTATTGCGGTCCGTTGCCAGAGCGTTTCAGAGGAAGGGCGAATACGCATCCTCAATAGGAGACTTGGAGTCCTACCTCCTCACGGCGTTCCGCCACAGGTTTCATAGATTCCTCAAAGCAGAGGAGGAACGCCACGAAGTCTTTCAGCCTGTTTCGGGGCCGCTTAATCTGGACCTCCTTGAAACGACCCAAAATGCTGAGTGGGTTTCACAACTCGAACGCAAGATCGCCGTCAGACAGGTCACAGATCGGATGGATGGTTGGACCAAAAAGGTCTGGCAGGCCCGACAATACGGCTATTCATGGAAAGAGATCTCGACTTGGCTAGGGATCACGGAACACCAAGCGAAGATGAAGTTCCAGTACGGAGTGGAAAAAACACGCGCCAGCTTACTTCGATCCCTAAAAGCAGCGTGGGTCAAAAAGTCCGGTTGAGGTCTATTGGATGTATATTCGCTCAGTAGTGGATGAAGAGAGGCGAACCTGAACGCGAGAGGATATTCGGCTGCGGATGAAAGGCGCATCTTGGATGCGCTGGGCCGGGGGCTGCTCAAGGAGTTTCCCAATCCTGAGCGTACCGGCTGCCCCGGCTCGGACGCCCTCAAGAGGATCGCTTCTAAAAGGATGCCTCTCGCGGAAGCAGAAAAATGGCTCAATCATCTCGGTTCTTGTAGTCCATGCTACAAGGATTTCTCTGAGTTGCGAAAAGGCCGCGAAGTTCAACGAAACCGGACTCTGCTTGCTATAGCCGCTAGCATCCTGGTTGCAGTAGGCATTCCCAGTTGGGTCTTAGTTCAAAGGCACAATGAAACTCTGGTCGCTCAGACTGCTGTCTTAGATCTGAGAAGTCACTCTGAGTCACGCAGCCCGGAGCCGAATCCGGGAGAGCAACTTCTGGAACTTCGTCGCGGCTTCTCGCAACTGAATATCTATCTGCCGCTTGGGAGTCCCGAAGGCGCCTATGAAGTCCGCATTGTGACTATATCCGGGGATTCACTATTGAACATGGGCGGCACCGCACGGTTGAACGATGGAGTCACCGCACTGCAGGTGAGAGCAGACGCATTCATTGCGCGACCTGGTCAATACATTCTGCAAATTCGGAAACCACCTTCCGAGTGGAGCTCTTACCCACTTGTCTTGCGGTGAGCCGGTTCGCGAATGCCACGCCTTGCGGAATTCGCCAGAATGGGAAAAGCGATCTTCCACCGCAGCTGTTCTCCATCCCGGCGAGCAGAACGCTCGATGATTGGTGTTGCAGTTGAAGCGAGGGCACGCCAACCGCTCTGGCACTTCAACGAGTAGCACGTTTTCCAGCCAAGTGGATAACTGTCGCGGTAGGGACGACCATTGCTGATCGCCCCCCGCACAGATCCGTACGAGCGCGTCTACGCATACGGCTCTTACGAAGGATGAGTGGCGTAGAAGCGTGCATCGGGATAGGGGTGCAGAACGCGGGGCGGAGGAATCCACCAGTTCAGGACTGGGGTAAAACGTTCCCAACGCATCTTTGCGCGTTGACTACGGCGGACCAGGACACTCTGCCATAGCCTGCACACGCGAAGTTTAAAGATGCGCAACTGAGTCGTGTTCCCGGGAACAGCGTGGTATTGGTAATAACCCAGCACAACCTTCCGAAGCCAGGCACCGACATCGGCCATGCGATCATGCATCCGGCGTTGAAGCTCAACCTTGATGGCTTTAAGCTTCGCAACCATTCGCTTCTTCGCAGTGATTCGACCTACGGTGAAGGTTCCGCTCTTGTGGCGTTGCCCACAGTAGTGGGTAAAGCCCAGAAAGGTGAAGGTCTCTGGTTTTCCCTCTCCCCGCGCTTTCCGGTCGCGAGCGGCGAACCGCCCGAACTCAATCAGTCGAGTCTTGTCCGGATGTAGTTCCAAGCCGAACGTCGCCAATCGCTCCCGAAATTCTTTTAGGAAACGCTCAGCATCTGTTCGGTGCTGAAAGCCCACCACAAGATCGTCAGCATAGCGGACGACTATTACGTCACCCTTTGCCACCTTCTTGCGCCAGACATCAGCCCAGAGATCGAAGAGGTAATGAAGGTACACGTTGGCGATCAGCGGCGATGCCACTGCTCCCTGCGGCGTACCCAGTTTCGTCTCTGACCACTGGCCGTCCTCCGATACTCCCGCCTTCAGCCATTTCCGGATCAGGCGAAGTATCCTCCGATCGGCCACCCGGTGTTCGATGAACTTCATCGTCCATTCGTGGCTCAGGTTGTCGAAGAAGCCACGGATGTCGGCATCGAGCACCCAGTTCACCCGCTTCCGTTGGATGCCCACCGTTAGCGCGTCCAGCGCCTGATGCGGGCTGCGACCGGGACGGAACCCGTAAGAAAAGCCTTTGAAGTCGACCTCGTAGATCTGGTTGAGGATCGTCACCACCGCCTGTTGAACTATTTTGTCCTCCAGTGCTGCGATGCCCAACGGACGTTGCCGCCCGTCAGCCTTCGGTATAAAGACTCGCCTTGAAGGTTTTGCCCGATACGCTCCACGGTGCACCCGGCTGTGCAGATCGACGAGTCGATCCTCCAGCCCCGTTTCATACTCCTGCCACGTTACGCCGTCTACCCCGGGCGAAGCCTTACGCTGAAGCGCGTAGAAGCTGTCGCGGAGTAGATTAACGTTGAGATGGTGGAGCAAAGCGGTGAACCGCTCCTGCTTTCTTTCCCTTGCTACTTTTCGCACACCGTCCAACCCCTGGGACATGCGCTTCCCGTTCTGTGTCGGGTGCATGTGCGATTGAACGATGTTCTCCCTCGTCTGTGCCCTTTCCTCCCCAACCTCCGCGGAAAGTTGCCCTTCCTTGTTCGGCTGGTTCACAGGTACTGCGGCACAGTCCGACTTCTCCGGCACGTGCATGTCCGCAGTATGGCTTTTGGCCTTCGCGGACCGGCCTTGATCGTCAGACCAAGGCGTGCTGGAGATCTCCCGGTTCTCGTGCATGTTGTTTCTCAGCGTGCGCGGGTTCTTAGACTACGCAGGACCGACAGTCCACTCGCGATTATCGTGGCTGCCGTGTTGCCTTCCTCCTACTCGGAATGAAGTCGGC
>DATDGW010000631.1:0-2746 GCA_036521895.1 Candidatus Sulfotelmatobacter sp.
CATCCTAGACCCAAGATCGAGCCGTTCGACAAACTCTTCTGGATCTTGGCGCGCCGCGTCTGGTCTCGATGGAAGGAGATGTGTCTGGCGTCAATCATTCTTTCCGGTCAACGACAATCAGATTTCCCGATTTTGTTTGAGAGATACAAGCAGCAGTCGGGGCTGTGGGAAAAGAGGTAATCCCGCGGGTTTGAGCGGGATTTCCTAGCACGGTGAGAAAGTCCGTTTTTTGGACTTTTGCACCGTGCGTCTTTTTCCACAGCCCTTCGGCCGCTGCATTTTCGCTGTTGAAAAACATAAGCCAGTCGTTCTCTGCCTACCTCAGTTCACTCCCGTCGAGTTCAAGTCGGCATCCCGATTCTTCTTAGCCTGTTCCATCCTGTAGCTTGGGATGTTCAACTCCAGGATGACGCAGTGGTGGACTAGCCGGTCGATGGCCGCCGCCGTGGTCATGGGGTCCTTGAAGATCTCTTCCCACTTCGAGAACGGCAGGTTGCTGGTAAGCAGGACGCTGCCGCGCTCGTATCGTTCTGCCAGTAAGGTAAACAGTACCTCCATCTCCTCCCGACTTTGTTGCACATAACCCATCTCGTCGATGATCAGCCCGTCATGTTTGGCCAGCTTCTTGATCTCCTTGCTCAAGCGCAGATCCCGCTTGGCCACCAACAACTCTTGCACCAGCATGGCGCAGCTGGTGTATTTCATCTTGCGCCCTTGCGTGATCAACTCCTGGGCCAGGGCGCACAGCAAGTGGCTCTTGCCCGCTCCGGGATTTCCAAACAGCAACAGATTCTCCTTGCGGTCCAGGAAACTTCCGTCTAACAGCCCCTTGAGTTGTCGTCCCACCTGGGTGGGTAAGCGCTTCAGCTCGAAGGTCGCCAGCGTCTTCTCCCGCGGTAGCCCTGACTCGCGCAACAAGTTGGCGATGCGGTTGCGTCGCCGGGACTCGCATTCTCGATCGCTCAACTCCAGCAGGTATTGCTCGTAGCTGAGGGTTTCTTTCTCCGCCCGCTGCGCGGACTGTTCGAAACAGGCGCGCATGGTCGGCAAATGCAACTCCTTCAGATTTTCCAGCAAGGCCGTTCTGATCTGCGGGGCCGCACTCATCGCAGCACCTCCCGGGCATCGTACAGCTGGTCGAACAATCCCAGATCGACCGTCGCCACCTGTACCTCGCGGATGGCGACGCGGTTCTCCCCCGCCAGCTGGGCCGCAATGACTTTCGCCCTAATCTCCCCTTCGGCTTTCGCCAATAAGACCCGCAAGGCCTCGTCTACCTTGGCCTCGCCGTCTTTGGCCGCCAGCTCCAGGATTCGCAAGTACTCTTTGCTGCCCTGGGGGCGTCCCAACTTCTCTTGCAGCAGATCGAACGTCATGCGGAACCGGCTGGTGGGAAACAGCTCCTCGCGGTAGCGGTAGTGCTCAAACGCTCCTGGCTTACGCACCAGCCAGTCGATGATGTGGCGGTAGTCCACACGGTGCTTCCGCCGCCCCCGCAAGCGCGCCATCTGCTCGACTTTCTTCTCCCCGTACCAGACCTCCACCTGGTCCAGGTACAGCCGCGCTTCCACCTGCTCGCCGATCAATCGGCTGGGCACCGAGTACACATTCCGATCCACGTAGATCAAGCTGCCCGAATCCACTTTCACCCGCTCCCGTTGGCAAGATTCCATGCGCCGTTTCGGCAACTCCCTCATCACCGCCATTTCTTCCGCCAACCGTTGCCTGCGACCCGCGTTCAGCCGCGTGAACAACGCTTGCAGAAACCGCTGATACTCTGCCACGCTGCCAAAATCGCGGCTGCCACGTAGCAGCAGTTCCTGTTCCACGGCCCGCTTGAAGCGATGATGCCGCTGCTCCACGTCCCCATTCTCGTTCCCATGCCCGGCTTGGGTTCGTTCCCCTTCCAGCCCGTAGTACCGCAGCAGACCGGCATAGCGATCGGTGAACTCCGCTGGGTTCGTCGCATTGTTGACCGCCGTCGACAGCCGATCCGTCCGATGCCGGTGCGGCACTCGGCCCAGTTCCCAGAGCGCCTTCTGCAATCCCTCGCATAGACTTTCAAAGCTCTCGGAATAGCACACCGTCCCCGCTTCCCAGTTCGAGTAGGTCAGCACGAAGTGATAGATCAGGTGCGGAAAGCTCTGTCCTTGCAGGGTCACGCCCAACTCCTCCATGTGCGTGAAGTCGGAGGCCCCCAGGCGCCCCGGTGGGTGTTGCTGGGCAAAAAACACCTCCTTGGCCGGCCCCTCCGTCGCCCGCCAGTTCTTTACCCTGCGCTGCAACGTGCGCACCTGCCCGTCCCCGAAGCGGCCCGGGTAACGCCGCTGCAGGTACTCAAACATCGTCTTCGCTTCCAGCCCGGCATTGACCTCCAGTAGCTCGCGAATCTCTTTCCAGACCTCCACGAACGGGTCCGGTCGTGTACGCCTACGCCGCGCCACCGGCAACTCGCTCGGAACCTGGCCAAGACGCCGATACTTCCGCGCCGTCTTCGCATCCATCCCCGCCTTCGCCGCCGCAATCTCTTGATTCCCCTCTGTCTTCGCCAACACAAATAACCTCCTCACCTGCTTGTCAGTGACCAACCTGCCTCCGTTCGTAACTACCGGAACCAGCTTGGCTTAATTGTTGTTGGATCGGGAATTTTGTTTGTCGTCGGTCGGGAATTCTAATTGTCGCCCATCACGCGGGCACCTCAAACCTAAACTCTGACGAACGGGTGGGCCACTCGCCGATGTAAAAC
>DATDGW010000632.1:0-4527 GCA_036521895.1 Candidatus Sulfotelmatobacter sp.
TCGCGGATCCCGAAGTGCCCAAGGCGGCGGAGAGTGATCTCCAGCAGCGTGCGTCCAGCCACTTCCACCAAGGCTTTGGGGCGATCGTCGGTGAGCGGTCGCAGACGCCTACCAAGGCCCGCGGCCAGAATCATCGCCCTCATTGCGCAGCTCTCTCCGCTGCCGTGTGCTCTGCCGCCATCCTCTCTAGCTCGCGATGCTGCAGGACAACCTCAACTCCGCTCCTCGCGCGCAGGCGCTTCGCCACCTGCTCCGCCAAATACACAGACCGATGCTGCCCGCCTGTGCATCCGAACGACACCATCAGGTTCTTAAACCCGCGCTGCTGATAGTTGCTCACACTTACATCCACCAAGGACATGACGCAGGCCAGAAACTGATGCACACTCTCCTGTTGGTTGAGGTAGTCGATCACGGGCGCGTCCCGGCCGGTTAGCGTCTTGAAGCGATCTTCCCGCCCCGGATTCGGCAGGCTGCGTCCATCAAAAATGAATCCGCCCCCATTTCCACTCTCATCCTTGGGCAGGCCGCGATGAAATGAGAAACTGACAATGCGCACGACCAGGTTGTCCGCATCCGAAGCCAGCCCTTGCAAATTCTCCGAGGCCAGCATGTTGTGGAATGCATCCATCAGCGTCGGCAGAGCGATGGGCAGAGTGACGTTGTGCAACAGCCAGCGCAGGTTCTTCAGAGCGTACGGCACGCTTTGCAGGAAATGCACCTTGCGTTCATAGAATCCGCGAAATCCGTAAGCCCCCAGCGCCTGCATGATGCGGATGTACACGTACGCGTAGTAGTACTTCATGAACGCGTCGCGTTTCAGATCCATGAAGCCGGACAGCGCGTCGAGGTAATGATCGAGCAACTGCTGGCGCAGCTCCGGTGGCAGGTCCGCCTTCGCGTCATAGAGAAGAGAGGCAACGTCATACTGCAGCGCCCCCTTGCGCCCGCCCTGATAGTCCAGAAAATAGGGCTGCCTGTCGCGCAGCATGATGTTTCGTGATTGAAAATCGCGATACAGAAAGTAGTCGCGCCCAGCACTCAACAGAAACTTCGTCAGGCGGCTGAAATCGTCTTCCAGCGCCTGCTCGCTGAACGGAATCCCCGCCAGTCGGAGAAAATAGTACTTGAAATAATTCAGATCCCACGCGATCGACTGCCGGTCGAAACTGCCACGCGGATAACACACCTTGTAATTCAGGTCGCGCCCCGCCTCCACCTGAAATCGTGGCAGCGTGGCGATTACCTTCCGATAGGCATCGACTACGGGAGGGGCTATCTGTTCTCCGGTCCGATACTCGGAAAGAAACTCAAAGAGGGACGTATCGCCCAAATCCTCCTCAAGGTACGCACCATGATCCACATCTTCGGCATAGATCTCAGGCACGGGTAAGCCGTGCTTGCGAAAATGCCGGGAGAACTCGAGAAAGGCGGCATTCTCTTCGCGCACATCGTAGAGAATGCCGATGGCGCTGACCTTCTCGTCTGACAATCGGATGATCTTGCGCCCCGAACCGCCGAGTTTGCCTTGCAGTGGCTGTGCCTGTTTGACCGGCGACTGGAAGTGTTGCTCAAAGAGATGTTTGAGAATATCCATGAAGTGAGTCGCGGCTTACGCGTTGGGGATTCACACCAAGATAACACCGAAGAGCAACATCAGAGTTGAGGGGCATCCCCAAGCCAAACATCGAGCAGGGCAGAGAATAAAGACTGGATGGACAGGTGGATGAGCAACCACGCTGGAAACTCACGCCGGCAGAATCGTCTTCATCATGTTGTCCGGCTGCACCGGACAACCGGGAACACACACAATCAGGATCTTGGCATTGGATTTCCATTTCCAGCCCAGATAGTCCGGCAATCCCATGCATCCGCTCGGATTGCCCTCCATAGCATGAAGGCCACCGTAAGTAGCGCAAGTCCCGGCGGCCATAATCGCCCAGGCTTTCGGAGCCAGCCGATCGATCCATTCGCAGGTCGTAGTCGGCTGCCCCGTCAGGCGGCGGCGGTTCCAAACGACGCCCAGTAGCCTGCAGTCTTTTTGTTTCGTTCGAGATGGATCCCTCGACTACGAGAATGAATGGTCTTCCTGTCTCGCCTTCTGCCGCGTCGCGGAAAGGTTTAACGAACTCACCTCCATTTTCGTAAGCGAGGAAGGGATTGTAGAACCTGACTTTCGGGATCCAGGGCAGAGCGCCCGTCACAATATCTTCTATGCTCGGCTGCGTGGCGCCCGGTCATCGCGATGGTGTCCCCGTCGCAGCCCAGGCCCGCACTCATGCAGAGGATGTCGATCGCTTCGATCGTCGTGGCGTTCCTGACCCGTCCGGTTTGACGAACCGCAGTGTCCCCCATCGACATCTCCGCGCTTGCGACCGATTGCGCCAGCGTATTCTAGCCTATTTCTCCCGCAAGAGCGCTGCGTCAAGCCCTGAAACCGACGATCCGGAACGGCGGCGGAAAACCTGAGCATACCCTTCATTCCGTTGATCACTTCCGTAATAGCCCATCGGAGCCATTCCCCCGCTGCGCCCTTCGCGTTAGTCTGTTTGTGAGCAGACTTCGGGGGAGGGCTGTTCGACGAGCGTCCCATGACTCATTGAGTCTGGGACGCTTCGTTTGGTGGGGACTCTCTCGACAGAACTCTGACCCGTCAGTGGGCCCGGGTCGGCTCCATGATTCGCAAGAGAGGATGGCCATCCACATCTTGCAGCGGGAAATACACCAGATGACTCCCCGGGTCGATGCAAACTGTGTGCGCATGAGGCATGAAAAGCGAACCTTCCAGGGAGAGTGTCTTTCCATCTTCGCGAAAGACCGTCACGTTTCCTGATTCCGCCGAGACATACAACAATTTCAGTCCCGGATCGAACGCGAGCACGTCGGGGTCTTTTCCGACCGGGTAAGTCGCGAGGATGTTCGTGAGATCGACCACGGCCAGCTTGTTGTTCTCTTCTCCCGCCACAAACGCCAGTCTTGCCGCAACGTCAAGGACGACGCCGTGCGGACTTTCAATTCCAGTCATCGGATACGCCCAATAATTTTGGCTGCTGCCGGATCGATCGCCACCAGTTCGTTCTTTTCGTGAACCGCAACCAGGATCTGGCCCGAGCCGGAGTCATACACCGTATTGCCAGCACCGCCGCCCAGCGGGATTGTCGTGACCAGCGAATTGCTCGTCGCCTCGATCACCGCATCTGCGTCCCCATGTTCGTCCGATACGAACACCGCTTCGCTCCCGGCGTGTACGCAATGCCGTCGGGCGGGCGCCCAAGAGCGCCGAACCTCATCGGTAAGGTGTTGGTCGCCCTCGGTCAAGACAAGCGTCGCTGCCTGATCAGCGATGAGGTGTTCACAACGCAAGGAGCCGCCGAGCACGCTGGCGATGCCTGCCGCCACTGTCTGACCCGGATACCATCCCGCCGGCTTCCAAAATGGGCTTGACTCTGGAACCAATTCGGAGGTTTATGCTCATCCCTGAAGGTGAAGACCGTGCAATCGGGAGAACTGTCACGTCTCGCTGGGGTAAGCCCCGACACTCTGCGCCACTACGAACGTCTGGGTGTCCTCCCGAAACCGCCTCGCACGAACGCTGGTTACCGAGAGTACCCCGCAAACTCGCTGGAACGCGTTCGGCTGATACAGAGTGCGTTGAAGGTAGGCTTTTCACTTCCTGAGTTGGCGACCATTTTGAGGATGCGTGATCGTGGAGATGTTCCGTGCCACAGGGTTCGAGCCATTGCGGAACACAAGCTCCAAGATATTAAGCAGCAGATCAACGATCTGCTCTCTGCACGTGTCCAACTTGAGCGGATTCTCAAGGACTGGGACGCTCGCTTGGCTCGTACCGGTAGAGGAAAACCAGCGCGGCTGCTTGAGAGTCTGCCGCATGACGCGAGTAGCAGTATGCCCAGGCGACTAACCGCGAAACATATGAGGAGAAGACAAAAATGAAGGCACAAACAGTCCTTACAGTGTTGTTGGTGGTTGCTTCCGCGATTCAGGCTCAGCAGTCAAACACGCGAACGCCTGACCAGCAGCATGCCGAGATGATGAAGCGCGGTGACATGGGGATGGGGTTCTCACACGAGAAGACAACGCACCACTTCTTCATGCTAAAGGATGGAGGAGTGATCCAAGTCAGTGCGAACGATCCGAAAGACGACGCGAGCCGTGACCACATTCGCAGGCATCTCTCGCATGTCGCAAGGATGTTCTCGGAGGGCAACTTCAACACTCCGATGTTCATTCACGACACCACCCCTCCCGGCGTGCCGACGATGGAGAAGCTACACGCTGAGATTCATTATCAGTACCAACAGACTGATGCTGGTGCCAAAATCTTGATCAACACTGCGAACCTCAAAGCAGTGAGAGCCGTTCACGAGTTCCTACGGTTCCAAATTTCTGAGCACCAAACAGGTGATCCGATGGAACCAACACATGATGCCAACGACAAACACGAATGAATGCGGTTAACTCCTGATCCAAGCCGCACCATCCGCTTGGATGAACTGCTTCACGCCT
>DATDGW010000633.1:0-8401 GCA_036521895.1 Candidatus Sulfotelmatobacter sp.
TTCTATCTGCCGGGGGCGCAGAGTTACGTGTCGACGGAGACGCTGCAGATACGCTCAGAACGAAGTGCGCAGGACATGGTCGCCGAAGTGAGAGCGATCGCACAGTCGCTGGCGCCGTCGATTCCAATCTATGGCGTGCGCACGATGACGGAAGCCCTGCACGGAGGCAACGGCCTGTTGTTCTTCGAAGTCGGAGCGAGCCTGGCAGCGGCTTTGGGCTTGCTCGGGCTGATTCTCGCCGTCGTCGGCGTGTACGGAGTGATGTCCTACGCGGTCAGCCAACGTACGCAGGAGATCGGCGTACGGATGGCGCTGGGGGCTCAGCGTCGCGACATTCTGAAGATGATCGGGCTAAAGGGCGCAGTGATTATCGCTTCGGGCCTGACCATTGGCTTGCTCAGCGCGCTCGCCGCGGGACGTCTAGTCAGCGATTTTCTCGTCGGCATTACGCCCAGTGACCCAATGACCTACGTGGGAGTTTCACTCTTGCTGGCCTCGATCGCATGCGTGGCTACCTTTATTCCTACACATCGGGCGACCAAGATCGATCCGATGGTAGCGCTGAGGTACGAGTAGGAATCACTGAACATGAGCAGCGTGATCCAAGACCTCCGCTACGCAATTCGGCAACTGCGCAAAAATCCCGCGTTTGCCGCGATTGCGGTGTTCACGCTTGCTCTCGGCATCGGCGCGAATACGGCGATCTTCAGCTTGCTGAACGCAGTCATGTTACGCTTCGCCTTCACCCTCGGTGTGGCAGTTCTAACGGTGATTCTGTTGGGCACAGCTCCAGCGCTCTACGCCACTCGGCTGGATTTGGTTCCATCGTTGAAAGAAGGACGCGGGGCTATTCCTGGCCAATCGCGCGGTCGGTTGTCACGCGCGCTCATCATTGGCCAGGTAGCGTTGTCCCTCGTGCTCCTGGTCGGTGCCGGACTGTTTCTGCGCAGCCTGGTCAATCATAGCAGTGTAGACACCGGCTTCAATAAGCAGAACGTCGTCATGACTTCCTTGGATGTCGTAGGAGCCGGATACAAGGACGACATGCGGCGGGAAGCTTTAATGGAACGTATCGAGGAACGAGTCCAATCAATCCCGGGCGTCCGCGGTGCCAGCTTTGCGTTCATCGTCTTTAACGGTGGCGAGTGGAATACACGAGTAACTCTGCCCGGAAGCCTGGGCTCGGAGCGAGATCCGTATGTGAATCAGAACCTGGTCGGCCCTCAATACTTCGATGCCATGGAAATGCCGGTGTTGCTCGGCCGCCCTCTCAGTTCACAGGACGCGGCGATTTCGCGCAGAGTGGCCGTTATCAACGAGACGATGGCGCGCACCTACTTCCCTGGCAAATCGCCTCTCGGGCTCAGGTTCACGGTCGGAGATGGCGCTGAGATGGACGGACAGAGTCCTGAATGGCAGAACGTCGAGGTCGTCGGGGTAGTGAGAGATGCGAAGTACATAGGATTGAAAGAAGAGCAGGAGCCTGCGGCCTTTTGTCCGCATGCGCAGCATTCGACATTTCTCTATACGTTCATTGCGCGTTATGCCGGCGACTCCAAGACACTGGCGTCTGCGATCTCACGGGCGGTCGGTGAGATCGACCCCAATCTTCCCGTGGGCGACTTCAGCACACTGTCTCAGCTGGTAGACGATTCTGTGCTCGATCACCGGCTGCTGGCGCAGCTGGGCACATTCTTCGGAGTAGGGGCTGTACTTCTCGCGTGCATCGGTATCTATGGCCTGATCTCCTACGGCGTGAGCCGCCGCACCAATGAGTTCGGAATCCGCATGGCGTTGGGGGCTGCCCGCCGGGACGTCGTTTGGCTCGTTCTGCGCGATGCTTTGAGGTGGGTGGCGATTGGTGTGGCAATCGGGTTGGTGCTGTCACCCGCGGTCGGCCGCCTGGCTTCGAGTTTCTTGTTCGGTCTGAAGCCCTACGATCCGCTCAGCATGGGGCTGGCGATGTTCGCGATGTCCGTCGCGGCGTTGTTCGCAGAATACATTCCGGCCCGTCGCGCTGCCAAGGTTGAGCCGATGGTCGCTTTACGGTACGAGTAACGGAGAGATTCGAAGATGCGCGGGTTCTTCCAAGACTTTCGCTACGCCTTGCGGCAGTTGCGCAAGAGTCCGGGGTTCACAGCTTTGGCTGTGCTTACGCTCGCACTCGGAATCGGCCTGAACTCGGCGATGTTTAGCGTGGTGAACGCAGTGGTGCTAAGAGAGCTACCGATCGACCACCCCAAACAGATCGTATTTCCCACCATTGTGGGCCCCCACGGATCCGATGATGGATTCGCCTACGCTGAGTTCGAGGAGATTCGAGACCATAGCTTTTCATTTTCCGGAGTCTTCGCGTTTGACACCACGCGCTTCCTGGCTGTAGTGAACGGCCAGACGGATTACTTGTTCGGGCAGTGTGTCTCCACAAACTTCTATTCGGTTTTGGGAGTGAAGCCGATTCTCGGCCGGGGCTTCACATCGCAAGATGATCAAGCAGGGCAGCCGCCGGTCGTGGTCATCAGCTACGACTACTGGCAGAGAAAGGTCGGGCTTGACCCGGCTGTCATGAACCAAAGCATCAGTCTCAAGAAGATTCCATTTCGTATTGTCGGAGTTGCGCCGCCGTCGTTTCACGGCATTGAGTTGGGCGATGCCGTCGATATCTGGATACCGATGATCTATTGGCCGCAAGTGCGCCTCAGTGACCATCTCACGGCTGGCATCATGGGACGGCTCAAGCCGGAAATGACCACGAGTCAGGCCGCCGCGGAGCTAAACGTTCTGGACGGGAGGTACGTGGCACAGGGCCTCGAATCGAACCAGGCCGAACGGTCCCAACAGCCCCTAGAAAGTCGAAGAATTGAGCTTCGTTCAGGAGCAAGAGGTCTTTTTGACTTGGCGGATGAACTGCCCCAGGAACTGAACATTCTGATGGCGGTTGTGGGTTTGGTTCTTCTGATCGCTTGCGCAAACGTGGCGAATCTTGTGTTGGTGCGGGCGCTCAATCGGAGACGCGAATCCGCGATGAGACTCGCTCTGGGCGCGAGCCGGCTGCGGCTGATCCGTCAACTGCTGACGGAGAGCCTCCTTTTGGCAATCTCAGGAGGCGGGCTGGGTTTGCTGCTGGCGGTCGGGGCGACGAACCTTCTGTCGAAGTTTGTAATCGGTGGATTCGATCCGCTCGGCGTGAACTCGCAGCTTGATGCGCGCGTGCTGTGGTTCAGCCTGGGTGTGTCGGTATTGACCGGACTTGGGTTCGGCCTGGCCCCGGCGTTTGGTGCGACGCGGGTTGATCCCGCGCACTCTCTACAATCTGGCGAACGATCCGATACCGGCGACAAATCCAGAAGGAGACTCAGTCAGGTCCTGATCGTGAGTCAAGTTGCCCTCTGCGTTTCTCTGCTTGTCGGCGCAGGATTGATGGTCAAGAGCTTGAAGAGACTCAGCGAGGTGAACCCTGGGTTCCAACAAGACCATATTCTGCTGGCTTTCCTCTATCCGACACTTGGTGGATATCCAGGCACTCGAGAACTGAATCTCTATTCGGCGCTGCAGGAGCAGGTGAGTGGGGCTCCCGGCGTTACCTCTGCGAGTCTGTCCAGATTCCGCCTCTTAAGTGGAGGCGGAGGATGGCACCGACGAATTGGGAAAGTGGGTAATGCCGTTCTGCCGGGAGAAGGCCTCCCCGTCCATTGCAACCCCGTGGCCCCGAAGTTCTTTGCGACGATGGGGATCCCATTAGTTCTTGGCCGCGACTTTACCGCGGCTGATGGGGCCAATGCCGCGAAGGTGGCGATCATCAGTGAAGCTCTGGCGCATACGGAATTCCCCCACCAGAGTCCGATTGGCCAGCAAGTGGAATTTGTCGGAGACAGTGGCAACGCACAAGCGGTGGTCGTGGGAGTGGTCCGCGATATTCGGTCCTACAATTTGCGCTCGCCGGATGACGTTGCCGGCGTGTATGTTCCGCTCGCGCAAGCGCCGCCTGACTTGCTGGGCCAAGCTGTGCTGGAGGTTCGGACGACCGGGGAGCCGAGTGTCGCCATCGCAAGCATTCGCCGCGTCGCGCAAGCGATCGATGCCGATTTTCCGATGGCGCGCATGAGCACTCAGGCCGAGCAGATGACCGAGTCGCTCACAACGGAACGCTCGCTCGCCACACTCCTCAGTCTGTTCAGCGCGCTTGCCGTGACGCTGGCCAGTATCGGGCTGTATGGCGTGATTGCCTATTCGACCGCCCGTCGCACTCGTGAAATTGGCGTCCGGGTGGCGCTGGGAGCCCGACCATGGGACGTGTTGCAAATGGTTCTTACCCAGGGAGTGCGATTGACGCTCATTGGAACCGGAGTCGGCCTCGCCGGAGCCGTTGTCGGAGCGCGCATGCTTTCGAGCAAGTTGTTTGGCGTGACTCTGACCGACCCCGTGATATTTGCTGGAGTAACCCTAATCTTAGCCGCCGTTGCTCTGGCCGCCAGCTACATTCCCGCGCGACGCGCGGCCAAGATCGATCCCATGGCAGCCCTGAGGTACGAGTAATGGGAGGCAAACAATGAACGGATGGCTGCAAGACCTTCGCTACGCGGTGCGACAGCTTCGCAAGAGCCCAGGGTTCGCTGCGCTGGCCATCCTTACTCTAGCTTTGGGGATTGGCGCGAATACTGCTGTTTTCAGCGTAATCGACGGCGTGCTCCTTCGACCCTTGCCCTTCCGTGAGCCAGACCACCTTTTTGCCGTGTGGGCCGAGTCGCCGGAAGAGAAATCAATCAAGACAGGTGCGTCGGGGCCCGATTTTCAGGACTACAGGGAACAAAACCGATCTTTCGAGGGCTTGGCCGAACTGCTTCCGCACTTCACCTACAGCTTGACCGGGCAAGGCGAGCCGCGAAATGTCATATGCACAGGCATCTCCTACGACTTCTTCCCAATGCTCGGTGTACAACCACTCCTCGGCCGGCTATACACCCAGGAGGAGTACCACACTGACGGAGTTCAGGTCGTCATTTCAGAGCGCTTCTGGAAACAACAACTCGGCGGCGACCCGCATGTTCTGGGACGTGCCCTTTACCTCAGCGGAGGGGACCAAACCGTTATCGGAGTGATGCCGTCCATTCCAGATCTATTTCCCGATACCGACATCTGGGCAAAGGTCATTCCTGATTTCGCCTGGATGCGACTACGAGGGAACAAGTTCCTTACAGTGATCGGTCGCACGAAGCCTGGCATAAGCCGCGCCCAAGCGGAGCAGGATCTGACGGCAATCCTGCGGCGGGCGCCCGGGGGATCCTCCAGTTCGGTGAAACTTATCCCGCTCAAAGATGAGTTCGTGGGTCACGTACGCGCGGAGTTGGACATTATTGCCGCCGCCGTCGGCCTGGTTCTGGTGATCGCCTGCGTGAACGTCATGGGCTTACTACTGGCCCGGAGCGCAAAGCTACAGTCGGAAATCGCCGTGAGGCTCGGGCTCGGCGCTAGTCACAAGCGCATTGTGCAGCAGCTCGTCGCTGAGAATCTGCTGCTGAGCGTACTTGGGGGAACTCTGGGAGTTGCGTTGGCGGTGTGGGGTGTGAGGCTGGCCACGAGCTTCAATTTCGGCAACTTGCCGCGGAGCCACTCCATTCAAGTCAACGCCACGGTATTGGGAATTGCGCTGCTGGTCACATTTTCCGCCAGTTTGCTGTTGGCCTGGGGTCCATCGGTAACCTTCTCGCGGCTTGATATAACTTCCGCTCTCAAATCGGGACGGGGACAAATCGGGAAAACGAACCGGCGAGGCTTGCAACTGTTGATCGTGTCCGAGGTGTCACTCGCACTAGTACTGCTGGTCGGTGCCGGACTCCTGTTTCGCAGCTTCCGGCTGGCAGCCCGTTCTAATCCTGGATTCCAGCCGGAGCAATTGCTTGAGACTTATCTGCGCACGAACTACTACGACGCCGCAGGCGCGACTTTCTACAAGCGGATTCTCGAGTCGGTTTCATCTCTACCAGGAGTACAGGCAACGGGGGTCAGCGACTGTGTGCCCGCGAATTGGGCGCCGACCGCAACTTTGACTTTCAATGATCGCCCGGCCGATCCCAAGAACGCCCCGACGACGGATGCCTGTTGGATCAATACCGACTACTTTCGTGCGACTGGAACCCCGTTGTTCCGAGGCCGCCTGTTCACGCCACACGATGACGAGGCTGCGCCAGCCGTCGTGATTGTGAACCGAGCAATGGCTCAGACATATTGGCCGGGCCAAGATCCAATCGGCAAGCGTTTCGCAGTCAACTACGTGGGTCCCGGCCGCGACAGCAATGCTGTCGCCCGGTTTCGGGAAGTCGTCGGCGTCGTGGAAAACGTGAAGCAGCGAGGGTTGGACGTCTCGCCTGAACCGGCGTTGTACCTGCCCTTCTTGCAAGACCCGACTCATCACGTGTTTGCTGGCATGCACCTCTTCGTGCGCACCACCGGAGACCCAATCAACGTAGCCGGATCTTTGCGGGCGCGCGTGCACTCGATCAAGTCTGACCAGCCAATCAACGAAATACGAACGATGGATAGCATCGCACTTCAGACTCTTGCCACAAGACGACTGGGCCTTCAACTGATGGGGGCCTTCGCCACGTTGGCCTTGGTGCTGTCTTCACTCGGACTCTATGGTGCCATTGCGTATTCCGTCAGCCAACGAACCCGCGAGTTCGGCTTACGAATCGCGCTCGGCGGACGGCGCCAGGATGTCCTAGTTCTGGTCATGAAAGAAGGATTGTGGCAGGCACTCAGCGGAATCACTGTGGGCACGATCGCGGCCCTCGCGGCGGCGAGAGCTATGGCGGGGTTGCTGTTTGGGGTGACGTCAACCGACCCGGTGACCTTCGTAGGTGTCGCACTTGTGCTGCTCGCGACGACTGTCGCCGCATGTTACATCCCGGCCCGCCGCGCGACCAAGATCGATCCTATGGTCGCCCTGAGGTACGAGTAGTGGGAGGCAAACCATGAACGGATGGCTGCAAGACCTTCGCTTTGCGGTGCGACAGTTACGCAAGAGCTCGGGGTTTGCCTGCACCGCGATCGTGATTCTCGCGCTCGGCATCGGGGGTACAACGGCCATCTTCAGCACGATCAATCCGATCCTATTCGAGCCGCTGCCATACCCCAATGCCAGCCGGATCATGATGATCTGGTACGCCGGGGAAGATGGCTCCCGCATTCCCCAATCGTTCCACACCTATCGGGAGGTGGCGGAGCGTAGCCGATCCTTCGATGCTCTTGCCGTGATGAAGCCTTGGCAGCCGACCCTCTCGGGTGCAGGTCAGCCGGAACGTTTTGATGGCCAGCAGGTCAGCGCAGGTTATTTCCGTACGCTCGGCGTGGCACCGGCTCTAGGTCGAGACCTCCAGATCTCTGACGACGTGCTGCATGGTCCAAGAGTGGTGATCGTCAGCGATGGGCTGTGGCGTAGCCGCCTCGGCGCCGATAGAACGATCATCGGAAACCAGATCCGGCTCGACGGTGACAACTACACCGTCATTGGCGTGATGCCGCCCCGGTTTGACAATGTTCTGGCTCCCGAGGCCGAGGTCTGGTCACCTCTGCAGTACGACGTGGGAAATGTCGCGTCAGTTCAGTCCAGGGAATGGGGCCATCATCTGCGGATGGTGGGGCGACTACGAGCGGGTGTCAACACTGACCAAGCCCGGACTGATCTGAATTGGATCGCGCAGACTCCGGTAGCGGAATTTCCGCGCCCTCGCTTTGTGTCTCTCGCGCACGGGCTCATCGCGAACCCGCTGCAGGACGAAGTCACGCGCGGGGTCAAGCCGGCGCTTCTTGCCGTTTTCGGAGCTGTGCTGCTCGTCCTCCTCATCGCCTGCGTGAATGTCACGAACCTTTTGCTGGCACAGAGCGCGCAGCGCCGCACTGAATTCTCGATGCGTGTTGCCCTGGGCGCCGGACGACCGCGATTGATCCGGCAGCTGATTACCGAAAGCTTGTTGCTAGCCGTGCTAGGCGGAGTTCTCGGAATGGTGGTCGCGCAGGTGGGTGTACGCGCCCTGGTGGCGCTCAGTCCACCCGGGCTGCCGCGGGTGGACGCGATCCACTTAGACAGCACGGTATTCGGTTTCGCACTCGGTATCACCACGCTTATCGGCCTGACGGTGGGTTTGATCCCGGCACGACAAGCGTCCCGCGCCGACCTGCACATAGGAATACAGGAAGGCTCACGGCGCACCGCCGGAACTCATCAGTTCACTCGCCGGGTATTCGCCGTCGCCGAGATCGCGATCGCGCTGGTACTGCTGGTGGGTGCCGGACTGCTGCTCCACAGTTTGCGGAGGCTCTTCGCGGTGCCTCTTGGCTTCGACGGATCCCACCTGCTCACGATGCAAGTGCAAACCTACGGACGCCGTTACGACGACGATCG
>DATDGW010000634.1:0-22062 GCA_036521895.1 Candidatus Sulfotelmatobacter sp.
GCTTCGCTCAATCCCGCCATGGCGCAGGCTTTCACTCTGCAGGGAACCACCCTCGCGAAACTGATCATCGTCTACGGGTTCGCGGCGTCGGCGCTCCCCGTGTGGCTGCTGCTGGCGCCGCGTGACTATCTCAGCACATTCGTAAAGCTCGGAACGATTGCGCTTTTAGGCATTGGCATCGTGGCCCTGCATCCCACGCTACACATGCCGGCGCTGACTGGTTTCGTCGACGGCACTGGCCCGGTGTTCGCGGGAAAGATCTTTCCCTTTGCCTTCATCACCATCGCCTGTGGCGCCATTAGTGGATTTCATGCACTCATCTCCAGCGGAACCACACCCAAACTGATCGCCCGCGAAACCGAGGCCCGCATGGTGGGCTATGGCGCCATGATGGCCGAGTCAGCCGTCGCCGTCATGGCAATCGTGGCGGCCTGCGTGCTTCAGCCCGGTGTTTACTTCGCGATTAACAGTCCTGCAGGTATAGTGGGACAAACCGCAACCGCCGCCACTGCGACAATCTCCTCCTGGGGATTCCCCGTCACCGCCTCCGACATGCAAGCACTCGCCCAAGCCGTCGGCGAGCAGACTCTATTCAACCGCACCGGCGGCGCCCCTGCCTTCGCTGTAGGCATGGCGCACATCTTTTCCAACAGCCTGGGAGGTACGACCCTGATGGCGCTCTGGTATCACTTCGCCCTCATGTTCGAAGCCTTGTTCATCCTCACCGTTCTTGACGCTGGTACCCGCGTGGCCCGCTTCATGATTCAGGACGCGCTCGGCCACATCTACAAGCCCCTGGGACGGACCAGTTGGTATCCCTCGATTCTGGCTAGCAGCGCGCTGATCGTCGCCGCCTGGGGATACTTCCTCTGGCAAGGTGTGAAAGATCCGCTGGGCGGGATCAATTCGCTCTGGCCGCTGTTCGGCATCGCCAACCAACTACTGGCCACCGTGGCTCTGTGTGTGGCTACGACGATCATCATCAAGATGCATCGGGCGCGCTTTGCGGCGGTGACGCTGGTGCCCTTGGCGTGGCTGCTCGCGGTCACATTCACAGCGTCATGGCATAAGATCTTCGATCCCAACCCGCGCGTCGGCTTCCTGGCGCAGGTGCACGTTTTAGCTACAGGTCCAGCAACTACAGCGACAGCGCGCCTGATCTTCAACAACCGGCTCGACGCCGCCGTGACCTCTGTACTGGTCGTGATGGTTGCACTGGTTCTGATCGAATCGGCCCGGCAATGGATTGGAGTTCTCAGCGGCAGGGAAGACGCGCGCGTGAAGGAAACGCCGTTTGTGATGACACGTCTGGCAGGGGAGAGAGGATGAGCCGTTTCCTAAGAGCAGCCAAAGTGGTGCGAGCCGTCCTGCGGGAAATCTTCGATGAGGCCGCCTACGATCGTTTCCTGCTCCGGACTCGAATGGCGTCGTCGCCAGCATCCTACGCCGCCTTCCGCCGTGATTTCGAAGAAGCGAAAACCCGCCGCCCAAAATGCTGCTAGTCCGTCTGGGGCGGCCCGTGTGGGGCGGACACTCCTGTCCGCCCAGGTTTTGACGGGAGTCTTGATCTAAAGGAACTGCGGGTGCCCCATCTCTCGCATCTTCTGCGAAAGGTGGGAGACCACGAAACTGAACGCCAAATGAGGTTGCACAAATCGATGTCACAAAGCCAGTCCCAATCACTCAAGTTCCTGATCGCTCTACTCGCTCTCACGCTCGTTCCCCAATTCCTTGCCCAGAGCGACGACTCCAGCCAGACCATGCGCCCCGTCATTCGCGGACGCCACGCCGCCGTCGCCTCCATGAAAGCCGAAGCCACCGAAGCCGCCCGGCAGATTCTCGCAATGGGCGGCAACGCCTTCGACGCCGCCGTCGGCGGCCAGGCCGCGCTTGCCGTTACGGACTTCTCGCTCAACGGTCTCGGTAGTGACGCGGTCATACTCGTCTACAACGTTCACGACAAGAAGGTCTACTCCATCAACGCCGAGCCTCGCGCCCCCAAACTTGCAACCATCGAGTGGTACGAGAAAAACAATGGCGGAAGAATTCCCGAGAGCGACGGCCTGCTCTCGGGCGGACTCCCCGGCGTTGTGGACGCCTGGTACACCTTGCTCGACCGCTGGGGCACGATGAGCTTCGAGCAGGTTCTACAGCCCGCTGTCGACCTGGCCGAAAATGGCTTCCCGCTGAGCGAATACGGCGCCTCCTACATCGCAGAATCCAGAAAAATCCTCAAATATCCCACGACCGTCAAAATCTATCTGCCGAACGGTCGTCCGCCGAAGGCCGGCGAGATCCTCAAGAACCCAGACCTGGCCCGCACGCTCAAGAAATTGGTCGAAGCCGAGAAGGTGAATCAGTCGAAAGGCAGGCACGAAGCGCTCAAAGCCGCGCGTGACCGCTTCTACAAAGGCGACATTGCCAAAGAGCTTGCTGCATTCTCCGAGGCCAACGGAGGCCTGTTCCGTTACGAGGACTTCGCCGAGTACACCGCGGAAGTCGAGACCCCGGTTTCGATCAACTACCGAGGATATCAAATCTACAAAAATCCGTCGGCGAGCCAGGGACCAACCGAACTCATCGCCCTCAATCTTCTCGAAGGCTATGACCTGAAAGCTCTGGGCCACAACAGCGCGGATTTTCTCCACACCAGCGTGGAAGCAGTAAAGCTCGCCATGGCCGACCGTGAAAAATATCTCGGTGACATGGACTTCATCAAGATCCCCTACGACGGCCTGCTCTCGAAAGACTACGCCCGGGAACGCAGAAAGCTGATCGATCCCGCCAAAGCCTCGCTGGAACTGCGCCCCGGTTCGCCAGAGAAGTTCGCCGCGAACTCATCACCGTTAGATCGCCCGGTCCACGAGGTCCCCGACGGCGATGCCAGTCATGACGGCGACACCAGCTACATCGCCGTCGTCGACACGGACCGCAATATGGTCAGCTTCGAGCCCAGCCTGCACAGCCTGTTCGGAACTGGCGTCGTCATGGGCAACACCGGCATCATCTTCAATTGCCGTGGCGACTATTACTCTCTCAAACGCGGCGAAGCAAACGCCCTCGAGCCCGGCAAGCGTCCGCGCAGCACGCTGCAGAGCACGTTGGTCATGAAAGACGGTCGGCCCTTCGCGATCATGGGCAGCCCGGGCGGCGACGACCAGGTCATGCGCACCATGCAGACTCTGATCAACATGATCGACTTCGGCATGAACATTCAGCAGGCGATCGAGGCCGCACGCTGGTCCTCGCGCGCCTTTCCGGCCTCGCCCTTCCCACATACCATGTATCCCGGAGACATGGCAGTTGAATCGCGCATTCTAGAGGCGACGCGCCAGGCGCTCCTCGCCCGCGGCCACAAACTCCGGGTTGATCCTCCGTGGTCGCTTGGCTCGAACGCGGGCATTGTCGTTGATGCCAACACCGGAGCCCTTAGCGCCGGAGCCGATCCTCGTGTCGATGCCTACGCCTGGGCGTGGTGAGCGCGCGGAAAATATACCTGCAGCTATCCGACGCGCAATCTTGCCACTAGGACGGATAACCGTTCCGCGATAGACTGCATGCACATGCGAGTCCTGGGAATCGATTGTGGCGGAGAGTACACCGGCTACGGCGTAGTCGAAATGGACGCACGTGGAAGGCTCTGCTGCCTGACCTGCGGCGCCATCAAGCTCTCCCCGCGGGAAGTGCTGCCCAAGCGCCTCTCCCGCATCTTTACCCGGCTCGGAGAAATTATTGTCCAGCACCAGCCCGATGAAGTAGCGATTGAAGACGTCTTCTACGCCCTCAACGTGAAGTCCGCGCTCAAACTGGGCCAGGTCCGCGGCGTTGCCATGCTGGCCGCCTCCACCGCTGGGTTGGGGGTTGCGGAATATTCGCCGCTCACCATCAAGTCGTCGGTCGTCGGGTACGGCCGCGCCGAGAAGCAGCAAGTCCAGCACATGGTTACGCGGTTGCTCGAGCTTGCCGAACCGCCGGAACCCATGGACGTTTCCGACGCGCTGGCCATTGCCATCTGCCACCTGCACACCGCCGGGACCCTCAACCGGCAGCGCGCTCTGGCACGATAGAAGTTCTACTCCCAATCCACTTTTGGCATAATCTTGTTTGGCAATCTGTATCAGTTCACTGCGGATACAAACCTGAGGCTGATGAACGGAACCGGGGAGGCAAGGCTGCATCGGACGCGAGGGAAGCGGCGCTTCGACCGCGCGTTCCCGATCGTCGCAGCCGCGTGCCTTGTTCTCGTTTGTCGTCTCTCCATTCGCGCTGCCGATCCCGCTACAATCATCTTCTCGCTGGATTTCCCAAACTCCGATCCCGACCACTACTCCATCGTCCTGCAGTCCGACGGCCGTGCGCATTACGACTGTTCGGCAAAAATCTCCGATGAGTCTGACGACCGCGAGACGTATCAGACTGATTTCACTCTCTCGGACGCCACCCGCGCCCGGATCTTCGACCTCGCCGCTCAAGCCCATTATTTTGAAGGGAAGATCGACTCCGGCAATCGCAAACTGGCATTCACGGGCGCCAAGAAACTGACCTACAAAGACGGACAGCGCGAAACCACAGCCGCCTACAATTTTTCTCAACTGCCTGCAGTCCAGCAGCTGACGACCCTGTTTCAGAGCATTTCTGCCACGTTGGACTTCGGTCGCCGTCTCGCCCACGATCGCCGCTATCAGAAACTCGCCCTCGACGACGAATTGAAGCGGATGGAAGATCAGGCTCGGCGAGGGGACCTGATCGAGCTGCAAGCCGTAAGACCCATCCTGCAGGAGATTCACGACGACGGCTCGGTCATGAACGTCGTACGAGCCCGGGCTCAGCGAATCATGGACATGGGCAACGCGGCACCGGCCACACATTAATCAAGACATCATCAAGGAGAGAGAACTGAAATGCAGAGGCGAACGCTGTTGAAAGGTGCAGTGGCGCTTGGCGCTTCACTGGCTTTGCTTCCCAAGGCTCTGTTCGCGGCTGCGGCAGATTCGCGCATCGAAGTGCTTCTCGACGAACCGCTCGGCACCATCTCGCCAGCCGTATACGGACACTTCACCGAGATGCTCGGCGCCGTGGTCTACGACGGCATCTGGGTCGGCGAAGCCTCAAAGATCCCCAACACCGGCGGCCTTCGCAAGGCGGTCATCGAAAAGCTCCGCCAGATCAAGGCTCCCATGGTCCGCTGGCCCGGAGGCTGCTTCGCCGACAGCTACGACTGGACTGACGGCATCGGCTCTCCCGCCAAACGTCCCGAACGGGGAGCATTTTGGCGAGGCGAACCCAACACCTTCGGCACTCCCGAGTTCATGCGCTTCTGCCGCCTGAGCGGCGCCGAGCCCTACTTCGCCGCTAACGTGCGCAGCCTTTCTCCCCTGGCATTTGATCACTGGATCGAGTACTGCAACGCCCCCGCCGACAAGAGTTCTCTGGGACGCATGCGTGCCGACGATGGCTCTCGCGATCCCTACAACGTCAAGTACTGGGGCATTGGCAACGAGGCTTGGGGCTGCGGCGGCAACCTGACGCCGGCCGAATACAGCGAGGAATTTCGCAAGTTCACCACCTGGACTCCCGGCTACGGTGCATCTCTGAAATTCATCGCCGTCGGTCCCAGCAGTGACGATCTCGATTGGACCGAGCAGTTCTGTCTCGCCACCTTTGGTGGCAAGCGGGGTATCCACCCTAAAAGCGTTTACGGATGGTCCGTTCACCATTACACCTGGGACTTGGCTCGCGGGAAAACTCACGACTGGGATGCCGCCAAAGGCGACGCTTTGCAGTTCGACATTCAGGACTGGTACGAGGTTTTCCGCGAGGGCGGCAAGGTGGAGCAGATCATGCTCTCCAACTGGAACGTCCTCGGCCAGTACGATCCCGACCACCACATCAAACTGGTCGTCGACGAGTACGGTACCTGGTACAAGCCCGGCAGCGAGGTCGATTCCTCGCACAGCCTGGGCCAGCAAATCACCCTTCGCGACGCGCTGCTTACAGCTCAGACTCTGGACATCTTCAATCGCCACGCCGAGAAGATGGGGATCGGCGCCTGTGCGCAGCTCATCAACTGCCTCAACTCCCTGTTTCTGTCGCACGAAGACAAGTTCATCGTGACCCCAAACTTCTTCGTCTTCGACATGTACCAGTCTCACCAGGGAGCGACGGCCGTCCGCGCCGAATTCAGCGCGCCGCAAGTCACCTACCAGCGCGACAGTCACCCCGCAACCTTCTGGGGGCTCAATGGTTCTGCTTCGCTTAAGGACAAGACCCTAACCTTAACTGTAGTAAACCCCCACGCCACCGAGCCCCGGGAGGCCGAGATAGCCGTCCGCGGCGGGTCTCCCTCCTCGGTGGAGGCGACGGTCCTGACCAACCCTGACATTCACGCCCATAACGCCTTCGACCATCCGGATTCCGTGTCCACAGCCACCCAAAAGGTCCTCACATCGGGGACAACGGTTCGCTATTCGTTTGCCCCGGCATCGGTGACCAAACTGTCGATCGCCCTTGCCTGAACCGGTTTCCCCAGCCCAGAAGGCCTCGTGACCCAAGTTTTACAACTCTCGCCCCGAAACCGTGTTCTAATAGGCAGATAACGCGTTCCGGGGGTTGCTATGTCTACTCTCTCTCGCTCCAGATTCGGCGTTGTTGTTCTGACGGTCGCCGCCTGCACGCTTCTCGCGCTGCCCGCTCTGGCCGCCTCGCAGGCGCGCATCGTGCGCCTGAGCGATGTACAAGGTTCAGTTCAAATCGATAAGAACACAGGCATGGGATTTGAGAATGCATTTCTCAACCTCCCCATTACGCAAGGGGCCCAGGTGAAAACGCATGACCGAGCCCGCGCTGAAGTCGAGTTCGAAGACGGAAGCTCTTTGCGCCTCACTCCGAACACGACGGTCGAATTCAGCACGCTCGGCCTGAGCGATTCCGGCCAGCGCATCTCGGTCATCAACCTCGTCGAGGGGATGGCCTACGTCAACTGGCTGGGCAAAGACCAGCTCACTCTCAACTTCTCTCGCGAGAAAATCTTGCTCGACCATGCGGCCCACTTCCGCGTCGATACCTCGACTGAAGTCGCCAGCCTCGCGGTCTTTAAAGGCGATCTCGACGTAGAAGGCCCAGCCGGAAAAGTCGTAGTCGCGAAAAAGAAAACCGCCACCTTCGACGCCGCGGACAACGACAAGTCCACGCTCGCCAACAACGTCGAAGAAGCGCCTCTCGATTCCTGGGACAAAGAGGCTAGCGCCTACCACGATCAGTATGCGAAGAATAATTCTTCGCCGTACGGCTATGGTGTGAGCGACTTGAATTATTACGGCTCCTATTCCAACGTTCCCGGCTACGGAATGATGTGGCAGCCGTACTTCACCGGTGTTGGATGGGACCCCTTCATGGATGGCGCATGGTCCTGGTACCCGGGATACGGCTACATGTTTGCCTCGGCCTATCCTTGGGGATGGATGCCGTACCGCTACGGAAACTGGATGATGGTCCCTGGCATGGGATGGATGTGGCAGCCCGGCGGCTGGAATTCCTGGGTTACCGTTCCACATTATGCCGGAACTTTGCCGGCCAACTTCCACCCGCTCGTTGTGCCAGTGACCGGAACCGTAAAGAGCGTCGCTGTGGGGAGGGGTGGATCGGTCTCCGCCATGCCGCCATCGCGGCTTCTGGTCAACGCTGGCTCGGGCGGTTTGGGGATTCCCCGCGGCTCAATCGACAATCTCAACCACCTGAATCACCAGGTCGCCAAGTCCGGATTCGCCGAAGTCCGGCCCGCGCCGCAGTTCTCCACGAGCTCGCCCAGGCCCGCTTCGGGCTTCGGCGAGCCACAACACAGCAGCATGTCGGCGCCGTCAGCGGGTCATAGCACGTCGTCTGGACACTCTTCCAGCGGCTCGCACCACTAGTTAGCGTGAAAGAGGCAGGGCGGCCTAAGGGCCGCCCTGCTTGCTTTGGAACCGCCAGGGCAGGTGACTCTAGGTCGCGCTTGGCGCAGCCATTTCTTCGCGCAATTTCAGCAGGCTGGCCAACTCTGCTCGTTTCTTCCGCCGGTACCACGCCATCGCTCCGAAGAATGCCACGGTGCAGATCCAGACAATGTCAATCCGCAGCGAACTGAACCAAAGCCAACTGCCCGGCCGAGTGTGCCCATAGACGGAGTGCCTGTAGACCCACCCCAGACCGAACACGACTTCGCACACGAAGAGCCCACCTGCGAACCAGATCGTAGTCAATGCACTCTGGCAGCGGCGCACCGAAAGGTCCACAAACGTGACGGTATCGAGTGCGGATGGCGCCCAGAGCCCACGGTTCATGGTTAACTCAACTGCCCATGCCGCAATCAGGAACAGCCACGTGGCAACAGCGACCAGCACAACTCCCCGATCCGTCGAGCGCAATGCCAACGCCGTCGCACCGCCGCCCATCACAATCGTCACCAGTGTGTCGGCGAGCAACCCGATCTTCATCAACCGCGATTGCCGCTCGACGCTCCTGCGCAAGTTCACAGGAACAGCTGTCTCTGCCTGCCACTGCTCGCGCCAGAGCTCCAGTTCGACATCCGTGTTCATTTGCGGTTCTCCAACAAATCGTGCAAAATCTGCCGCGCCCGATTCAAACGAACGCCTACATTGCTCTCTGAAATCCCCAGCACTTCTGAAATCTCCCGGTATCCCCAGCCTTCGAGCGTCAGCATGATTACCTGCCGGTAGGCGACGGGCAGGCGATGCATCGCTTGCCTCAGTTTGCCAGCCCTTTGCCGCTGCGCGAGATCCGATTCCGGTCCGGGCGCGGGGTCGTGCACTTCAATTTCCGCGTCTTTGATCGACCTGCTGATGGACCCGCTTGCTTGGCTTCGCGCCCGTGCCAAATAAGTGATGCCGCGATTGTGTGCGATTCTGAACGCGAAGGTGCGCTCAGAGCACTCGCCCCGAAACCGGGGGCAACGCCTGCCAGACTGCGAACGCGATCTCCTGCAGCAGATCATCCCGGTCGCGAACTGTATTGGTATAGCTCGCTGCCAGCCGCGAGAGGGCCGGGCCGTTGGCTGCGAGAATGCGTTCGAAATGCTGCTCCAGTATGGCTCGGTCCAAGCTTGCCCGGTCCGCCATGGTGGATGATGCAATCTCCACCAAAGCTGCGTCAGTTCCCGTAAATAATCTCATCTCGCTGCAACCTGTTCGCGGCAACCAGCAGGATCACGATGGCCAGGCCCACAGTCAGGCATCCCAGCACAATGGGCTCCAAGAGCGAGGCTCTTTGGCCGCTCATCAGCGCTTCCAACTGCAACTGCTGTCCCACGAGCGGCAGGAAATTGCACCATACCCGTTTTGTCGCAGGACTGAACACCAGGAACATACCGATCCCCATCGGCAGGAACACGATGAACGACAAATAAGTTTGGGCCTCCTTTACACCGCGCGACACGGTTGAGATCAGCATTTGTACCGACGCGGCAAGAAACGGCAAAGAGAACAGGCCCAAGGCGGCAGGCACCAACCTGGCGAGCTCCACGGAGATGTGAGCGCCCGCCGACAGGAAGACCAGCACAAAGCCCAGCACGTCCACGACGAGCCCGGTCAAAGCAAAAAAGCTGACGGCCAGCCATTTCCCCCAGACCACGTTTCGTCTCGAAACAGGGTTGAGCAACAAAGGCAACAGCGATCGCCGCTCTCTTTCCCCTGCAACCGTGTCCATGGCAACGTTCATCCCGCCAACAAGCGCCGAGACCAGCGTGAAGATTGCCATCATGCCGGTCAGAACGGATGCCTCCGACTCTGGCTTAGAATTGGCGCGAGTCGCCATCGATACCAGTCCCACCACCGCCGGACCCATCAGGGCATAGAACAGCGATGCCATCACCGATCGGCTGTCCCGCCACCCGTCGACGATCTCTTTCCGCGCAATCGTCAGTACTTGATTCACGTCAGTTGCTCCTCGTCGCGCCAGTTAACTCGATGAACGCTTCCTCAAGCGACGCGGTTTCCGCCCGCGCGCAAAATTCCGGCGGCGAACCCTCCGCGACAATCCTTCCACCCGCGATGATCAGCACCCGGTTGCACAGTGCCCGAACCTCATCGAGCACGTGACTCGAGTAGACGATGCACGTGCCCGAGTCGCGCAGGCGTCGCAGCAGATCGCGCAGCGATCGGAGGGTCGGGATGTCCAATCCGTTCGTCGGTTCGTCGAGCAGCAAGTTCCGTGGAGAATGGAGAAGTGCCCTGCCTAAGGCGGTCTTCATGCGCTCGCCTTGCGAAAATCCGTGCGTTCGCCGGTCGGCGATCGCTTCGAGACCAAGAATGGAGACTACGGTCTCGATTCGTTGCCAGCAATTCGGCCGGCATGCCCCGCAGTCTTCCGAAGTAGGCCAGATTTTCCCGGACCGTGAGCCGGCTGTAAATCCCCATGTGATCGAGCAGAGCTCCGATACGCAGTTGCCGGTCGAGCGCGTCCTCCGAGGCCGCGTCGTGAACCACAATCGATCCCGACTCCGGTTTCAGTACTCCGCAGATCATGCGCAGGGTGGTGGTCTTGCCCGCGCCATTTGCGCCCAGCAAGCCAGTGATCGATCCATCCGGAGCCTCGAATGAGAGGTCTCTTAAGACAGGGCGGCCGTCGAAGGCTTTTCGCGAGTTGTTGAACTGTGATCATGTTCGTAATGCTTAGGTAGTCCTACCTGGCTGGAATCCCTTACAAGAAATTTCTGTGCTCGCCACCGCGACTATCTTGGAAAAACAGAAAGGGCGGCCCGAGGCTGCCCGGCTCACTTGAAACCACAAGCGAAAGTCGATTCGGCGTTATCGCCGCACAGTCACGGAGGTAATCACCTTCTCGCACACAGACTGCAACTCCGCGGTCGATGCACGATCCGAACTGCAGTTTACCGGCACAACCTTGCCCCATGGCGTTAAGACGAGCCCAAGCATGCCATGAAGGTCGGCGGTATCGCGCTGCGTCGCGTAGAAGTCGGTAATGAGCCCGGGATACCCGTCCAGCGTAGCGCTGCTGAAGTTGGTGCCAATCCCAGGCTTAGCGGCCAGCCAGACACAATTCTCCAAATAGTAGTTCGCCTGTTTCTTCAACTCTTCGTCTTCCGTCAAACCCTGAGAACGCCGATCCAACGCGGGCCCCACAGAAATGCTGACTTCGAGGTTCTCTTTATGAGTGAGGTACACGGTTCGCATCGGCGTGTCCTCCGAAATCTGTACCTCTCCCGGCAGGGCCACCGACACGGTCGCGCAAAACCACGCGTCCCGGCACAGCCCTTTCTCGTAACGAGTGAACCCGGCGGGAGTCGAAACCAGCGTGTCGGAGTCCACAACCAGCCGCGTCGTTCTCTTAACCACTGCTGGTTTTGCCGCTAGAGTGATGGGGCCAGGCAAGAGCGTTTTCGTCACCGGCACTGGTGTAGTCCCAGACTCGGGATTCGGAGTTGCCTCAAACCGCTTCAGCGCGGCGAGCCATTCCACCGAGCGCTCGTCGGGCAGCAATCGCGCCCGTGCCTCCTCCTGGAAGTGAAACGTCATGAACGGATAACGCCCCGGATTATCCGACCGCATGCTCGACAAATCCGGCATCGGGTTCTGCGGGTCATCCACATCATTCGGTTCGGCAGGATCATCCACCGGATCACTGTCGTCATAAGGCGAAGCCATCGTCAACTTGTTGTCGATGGTTTGCGAGCGATGCAGCCACGCCACATGATGCGTTGCTGGTTCCAGCAGCAGCGAAATGTGCAGAACGGCGGCCACAGCGTTATTGCCGGCAGCCGGCACTGTGCGTCCGCCACTCGCGCTGCCCATCGCAGGCAGATCGATGGGCGTGAAGATGTATTGCGACGTCACCCACGCACAAGACTTCCCGTCAACCTGGACCATATTCCTGAATTGCAAATCCGACCCGCTCAAATCGAGATCCTTCAATGCGCGGTCGTGAGAGTAGGCAAACTGTCCCCACGCCTTCCAGGAATCACCCTCAGCGACCGGCCGCGGCGAGAACTCAGTGTGCAGCAGATCCTGCGTCACCTTGCGCAGCAGAGCGCCTCCGTCCCAATAGTTGAAATACCCGCGGTTGTCATGGCTCAACGCCGTCTCGCCGTGCGGCCCCACGCGGAACATCACCGCCGACGACTGCAGCGCCGTCAGCCGCCTCTGGAAGTCCTGAGCCGAAAACAGCGCGCACCGTACGCTGGTGACACGCGTCTCACTGTACCGCGCCTCGACGGGAATGTTTCCGTCTTTGTCCGGTGCGCGCGGACGCAACGTAACAATCGCGGCCATCGCATAGTCGCACGGCCCTCGGGCGGGTGCCAGGATCGCTCCGCTGGCGTCCGCAACCGGCAGGAATGACCCAGCAGCCTCAAGTTCGTACCGCAGCACCTCGCCCGGCTTCACCTCTGCCTCCAGCAGCAACTTGTGCCGCGCCGCTTGCGACTGCGCGTGCACCCGCAACGCTGTCCCTCCCACGCAAAAGAGCAGCGCGAGCCCAGTCACAACAATGGAGTGCAGTCGTCTCATTGGCATTTTCAGTGGCTACTCTGGATCCTCATTCACCGGAGGATCTTCCGGCGGATCGTCAGCCGGCGGATCGTCCCCTGGAGGATCTGCATATACCAGCGGCTTCGCCGGTTGCAGCACTTGGTACTTGGCCGATCGCATGATCGCGTCGCAAATACTGGCCGCTGCATCAGCGTCTTCATCGCGATACACGCACGCAAAACCAAAATTGCCGTACGCCCAGCTCATCACCATGCTCAAGCCGTGATATTTGAATTCCGCCCCAGTAATGGAGAAGTGAGAGATGGTGCCAAGGTTGTTGTCGACCCAAACGTGTTCGTCCAGAGCGATGCGTGCCGCCTGCCCGAAGTACTCCGGCCGCGCAAACCATGCTTGCAGAAACGTTCGCTTGGCGACCTCGGCAGACAGGGTCGGCGCCAGCGTCTCGGCGGCGTAGACACGAATCGCGTGACCAGGATCGTCTTTGTGTCCAGCCACCGGAATCAGAACAGGCCTCGGTTCGCTCGTTGCCCGAGTCCACTTTGGGTTCTTGGGCAGCACGATGGAGAGTTCATAGCACAAAGTCGTCTGCGGACACGGCCGCACCCGCCATACGCCGCTCGTGTCAGGTCCGTCGTCTTCCTCCGTCGCCACTTTCTTTGCGACAACGTGGCTCGCCGACGAATGTTCTTTGCGCGTTTTCCGCGCCACATCGCCCAGAGACTGCCCGGAAGAATCCTGCGCCCAAACCCCGGCGCACCATAAGAGCGCCACGACCGCTACCCCTGCGCGAGCTCTGCTCCCGGGCATCTTCAGGGCAACCTCAACGAATTCACCAGCGTCGTGCACAGCCCTTCCGCATCCGCGAAGTGTTGCTCCGGAGCGGCGCAACCCAACAAGAACTGTGCCCCTTGGTCCTCCATCAACGCTCGCTCCCCAATCCACCATCGCTTCTGATCTCGCTGGAAGCGAAAGCGCGTCATCAGCGCCGGTCTTCCGTCAATCGTCAACTCCTGTGTGCTGACCGCATCCGGCTTCTCCCGCGACCACCCGTTGGAGTTGGCCAGATCGCGCATGCGGATGTAATCCGGATCCGTCAGGCTGCGGTAAGGCGCGCCCACATCCGCGGGCCCGGCATAAAGCATGACCGCCTCGCCATCAAGCGCAGCCTTGAAGATGTGCTGCCCGTTGGTTCGCGAAACCACTTCAGCCTTCTCAGGGATAATGACCGAGGCCTCCCGGCACGGTTGCTGGCCCTGGCAATACTGCAGCACGAACGACTGGAAACCGGCCGGAGCCAGGCTCTTTCCTTCGGCATTGTCGAGTGTTGCGCGCGCCTGACTATGCGGTGCCTGCTTCGCCTGCCGCGCCAATGCGGCCAGGGAAGGACCTGGCGCCTCCTCGGGCGCGCTCTGCGCCGGCGTGGGCCCAACCCGAGGCACCGCCCGCGTTGCATGCCCGTCCGAGATCGACGCCGGATGCACCACGATGTCTTCCGTCAACTGGATCGAGGGATAAATAATCTGATCGCACACCTGCGCCGTCGTCCGCTCATCCCGATAGGTTGCATCGGCAGCAGCCTGCGCCTTCCGGTGATCCCACCCATACAACTGACGATCGCGGTCGCTGCACGTGTTGTGGCCCCAGTTGTCGTAGACCACACACGGCTGATGCACGTCGTCCGGGCTCACGCACATCACCGGAATCAGACTGTTCGACCCGACGATCACCTCCATCGAGCCCCACACCTGGTGCCCCAGCAGAGTCGGGCTGAACTGCCAATGGCACAGGTAGGTCTTGCGCGAGGACTGTTTGAGCGCAAAGCAATTCGCTGGCTGGCCGTGCAGACTCGCAATTTGTCGCGCGGCATTCAACAGATCTCTGTCGTTGGGCGCCTCTTGAAAGGGAACGGGCGCCCCCGCCATGACCTCAGTATTGGTGACTCCCACCCGCGATCCCGCCAGCACGGCGCCGCCATTCTCCCGTCCCTCAAGGCTGTACGGATACGGTACGAACAGCCGGTACTCGCCCGCGTTGTAATTTCTGAATCCCGTAGGAGCGTTCTCAGCGGATTCCTGCTCCTGCTGCATCTCATCGACCAGGCTTTGTGTCTTGCTCGATTTATCTTCCGGTGCGGCCGCATGCTGGGCGCGGGTCTGGCGGGCCAGGTCGCCCAGAGAATTCGGACTCTCGCCGTCTTGTGCGATCAGCGCAGCACCAAGGCAAATCATCGATGCCGCCGCGAGCGCCACGCCGCGAACTGAAAGCAGCCGTCTCATAGCCTTCGACGTAGGAAGCTTCACGCCTCAGTTCGATCCGGTAGTTGCACCGGCCGCCTGCATCGCAGCTTCCGGGACATCGAACGAAATCGCCGCGTTGTAGTCGGAGAAGAGAGAATGCGAACGAGCCCAGTCCACGGTCATCTCGTATGGAAGGTGATCTTCCAAGCCGATGCATACGGTGTCGTGCTCCAGGCCGCTGGTACCGCCCTTCATGGTCACCAGCCACTCGCGGCAGCGCACCCCGTTGACAGTCTTCTTGTCGCCCTTCTGCAGGATCCCGCGTTTGATCATGGTGGCAATGGGCGGCATCAGATTGTACTCAACGCCCTCGCTAATGTTCCTGCAAAACGCCCTCGCCGTCTGGGTGGAACCCTGGTATTTCGCTGGCGTCCACGATCCATCGCTCTGGCGGTCGTATTCGCGGTCTGCTACGTGCAGTTCGTCCCGGCTCATATCACTGGTCGTATCACCACTGGTCTGAACCACATGCCACTGGTAGTGAAGCAGGTCTCGCTCGCAATCGACCTCCCACAGCATCTGGTTATTCTGATTGCCGGGATTCGCGGTAAAGGCCACCCGAAAACTGTGTACCTGCTTCAACGCGTCCAGCGTCTTCTGGAATTCCTTCTCCCCGCTACCCCCCTTCAGGTAGCTCGCCGCCCACGCCACAATCGCCACGCCCACCGCCAGACGCACGATGATCCAGACCCAATACCGGTCGCCGCCCATAAATACACCTCTCCCGAGTAATCTCTCTCTGGCTAGGTTAATCGGCTCATAGGTGAGGAAAAAGTTACGGATGTACTTGGGGAAAGTGCCGAGAATTGACCGTGAATTGCACGGTTTTCGCGGTTCCTGTGGAACCAGACTGGTGCACGCTGCAGAAACCCTTGTCACCCTGAGCGGCCTTTTTTACCGCGAAGGATCTATGGCAATTGGCTTGGGATTGCGCAGGTCCTTCGCTGTGCTCAGGATGACAAAAACTGGTCGGCGTTTCGAGTCCGCTTACACCACCACAACCCCCGCATACCCCACGACCATCTCCCGATCCCCGGAGATATCTCCCGAAGTCGCATACTTCACCAATTCGGCTGACTTGGCCCCCAGCTGCCGGGCAGCCGTGAGCATCGCCACCGCCGGCCCAAACCCGCACATGCTGATGTCCTGCTGGGTAACCACGTCGAAAAGTCCTCGCGGATCCAGTGTCAGAATCCGCTCAATCGCCCGGTGATCCTTCACTCGCGTCACCGCATCCGATTCGTAATGATTCATGTCGCTCGAAGCGACAATCAGAATAGGATCGCTCTGTGCCGCAACCACGTCCGCTAACGCCTTGCCGAGTTGATCGAGAACGTCAAACTGTCCTGTCCCCAGCGCAATGGGCACGAAACGAAGCTCCGGCTGCCGCAGCTGCAGAAAGGGAAGCTCCACCTCCGCCGCATGTTCCGCGCGATGCGCTGTCGAATCCTCATGCAGCGCCGGGAACCGCTGCTTCAAAGCCCCCGCGAGTGCCGCATCGATGGGCACATCCCCCAGCGGCGTCTGCCACGCACCTTCGCTCATTATGCCCAGCGCGCGTCCCACACCGGTATGGTTCGGGCACAGCACAATACAGCGCGGCGACACGTCCACCCGTGCAAACACCGCCCCCGCCACATGCCCGGAATACATGTACCCTGCATGCGGCGCGAGGCATCCTAGAGCGCGCACCGGAGCCTGCGTCCTGGAGTCGTGTTGTGAAAGATATCCCCGCGCTTCGGAGCGCAGATTGTCAGGATCCCCAGGATAGAAGCGCCCCGCGACTGCGGGATGTCGCAGAATAGTGGTAGTCATGGCCCCTCCCTCGCCCTCTGGGACCAACATGTAATGCTATGACTCGGTCCGCCCCTCACGCAAGGACAAGGACCGATAGACCGCCGCACTTTGTTCCAGACTCAACGTCTCAGCGCGCGCGGTAGCCTTCACCTTAGCCTCTGCCAGTGCCCGCCTCAACTCCGCTCCGTCGTATTTCACTTTCAGGTTATTCCACAGCGTCTTCCGCTTCTGTCCAAACGACAGCCGAAGGAAATCAATGAACCCATCGCCCGCCACTCCCAACTTCTCCTGCTGGGGATCGATGGTCAACCGCAACACCGACGAATGCACCTTCGGCGGAGGCACAAACGCCCCCGGCGGCAGAGTGAACAGGTTCTGCACGCGAGCGTACAACTGCGCCGTGGCCGAGAGCATTCCATAATCGCGCCCGCCCGGTTCCGCCGCGATCCGGTCGGCAACCTCGCGCTGCACCATAATCACGATGCTGTCGAAGTATTTCGAGAACTCAAACAACCGCAACAAAATGTCAGACGTAATGTAATAAGGAAGATTGCCCACGACTTTTACCGGCTGCGGCCTAAGCTCGATGCCCGGCTGGCTCAACCCGGGCTTCGGTCCGAACAGCGAATCGAAGTCGATCGCCAAAACGTCGGCCTCAATAATTTCCACGTTGCGCGCCATGCCAAACTTCAGCCGCAACTGCGCCGCCAGCACACGATCGAGTTCCACGGCGATCAGCCGTCGCGCTCGCTTCGCCAGCAGGGAAGTCATAATCCCTCGTCCGGGGCCAATTTCCAGCACCGTACTCTGCGACACATCGCCCAAAGCGTCGACCACGCGCGCCGCGAGCTCTTCACTGGCCAAAAAATGCTGTCCCATTTTGGGCTTGGTTTGCGGACGGCGCGCCGATGCTACCTTGGGCACATTGACCCCCATTTCCTCGGGAAGTAGACTTTGAAGTCGGTCCGGGCATCCTAACCGGCTGGACCCTGTGGGCCCGAGTCATATTCATAATAGCGTGAGCCAATGAAAACGCGCGCGCTTCTGGAGGTTCCGCACTTATGAACATCGTATTCGTCGCATCCGAAGGCGTTCCGTTTTCGAAGACCGGTGGACTGGCCGACGTCGTGGGCGCTCTACCCCGCGCCCTTGCGGCGCTAGGGCATCAGGTCAGCGTCTACCTGCCGCGCTATCGCCAAACCAAGCTGAGTGACCCCGTCACAGTAGTACGCAGCGTCACCGTCCCCTTCGACGATCAGTACCGTTTCGCCTCGGTTGTCAGCGGAGGCAGTCAGGGTGGCGTGAAGTTCTATTTTGTCGAGTACCCACCCTACTTCGACCGCGACGCCCTCTACGGAACCCCGGCCGGGGACTATCCCGACAACGCCGAGCGCTTTGCCCTGTTCTCCCGCACCGTGCTGGAGGCCACAAAAATCCTCGGCGTCCCCGACATTTTTCACGGTCACGACTGGCAGTCGGCCCTGGTGCCGGTTCTGCTCCGCACCATCTACGCCGAAGACCCCGCCTTTAAAGATGTAGGCACCGTCTTCACCATTCACAACATGGGCTACCAGGGACTATTCCCTCCCGACACGCTGCCCTTGCTCATGCTGCCGTGGGATCTCTTCACCATGTCGAAGATGGAATTCTTTGGCCAGGTCAACTTCCTCAAGGGCGCGCTGACCTACTCCGACTTCATCACCACTGTCAGCAAGAAATACAGTCAGGAGATTCAAACTGCCGAATACGGCTTCGGCCTCGAAGGTGTCCTCCGCGACCGCGCTGCCACGGTAACCGGAATTCTCAACGGCGTCGACTACGAGGAGTGGAGCCCGCAAACCGACAAGTTCAGCGCCGCCAAGTACTCCCCCCAGGATCTCTCCGGCAAAGCCAAATGCAAAGAAGACTTGCTGGCCGCCTTCGGCGTCAAGAATGCCGACCCCAAGCTTCCGGTCATCGGAATTGTCTCCCGCTTCGCCGCCCAGAAAGGCTTCGACCTGATCTCGCAGATCGCGGACCGCCTCGCCCGCGAAGAGATGATCGTAGTTGCCCTCGGCGCCGGCGACAAAACCTACGAGGAAATGTTCCTCCGCCTTAACAAGCAGTTCCCCAACAAGATAGCCGTGAAGGTCGCTTACGACAACGCGATCGCGCACAAAATCGAAGCCGGCACTGACATGTTCCTCATGCCCTCGCGCTACGAGCCTTGCGGCCTGAACCAGATCTACAGCCTGAAATATGGCACGGTCCCCGTCGTCCGCGCAACCGGCGGCCTCGACGACACCATCGAGCCCTGGGACGCCCGCACCGGGAAGGGAACCGGCTTCAAGTTCACCGAATACAACGGCGAATCGCTCCTGCTCACCATCAAGCAAGCCCTAACCGCCTTCCGCGACCAGACCTCATGGCAAGCGCTCATGCGCAACGGCATGAACAAAGATTTCTCCTGGAACGCCTCCGCCCGTGAATACGGAAAGGTGTACGACAGGGTAAAGCAGATGCGGGCGACGACCCCAGCGTCTGAGAAAGCCTTGGCAAGTTTGTCATCCTGAGCGTAGTCCGGCGGTTCGCGCAGCGAGCTTGCTGAGGGTTGCGAAAACAATCCCGCACCAATCAGAAGTACCAGTGACAGCGCTGCCTGCAATACAACGAGGGTTCGCTGTAGCCGGGAGGCGCCGCTCGCCGTGGTTCGCGCTCCACTGCGCAAGGCGTCCGCCGGTGCCGCCTGCGCCGCCAGCCAAGCCGGTGCCACTGCGAAAAGAATGCCCGTGAGCAATGACAAGCCCACTGCGAATCCCACGACTGGCAGCGACGGGCTCGCGTGGATGGGAAGGTTCTGCGGACTCGGAAACGCCAGCCCCGCTCCCGCATAGGCGACGGCCAGCCCCGCCATTCCCCCCATGATCGCCAACACAACACCTTCCGTAAGCAGTTGCCTGACGATTCTTGCCCGCTTGGCTCCCAGCGCCGTGCGCAACGATAATTCCGTGCGCCGCCCCATTCCACGCACCAGCAGCAGATTCGCAACGTTGGCGCATGCAATCAACAAGACTAGGCCGGCGATGCACATCAGCAGCTGCAGTTGAGACCAATATTGCTCCTGCATTGACTGGATGCCCCCTCCGCCCGGGGTTAGCACGGTGTGCACTTTGGCAAGCAATGCCTTGCCCTGCTCGGATCAATAGTCCTTGTTCTGCGCAAGCGACTGCCGTAGTAGCGTGCTCACCTTTTCCTGCAAAGGTTTCATCGCCACCCCGGGCTTCATGCGCCCTACTATGTACAGCCATTGCACGCGGGGATCGTGTACATAAGGCACATTCGCCAGTGAAGGCATGGATTCGATCGGCAGATAGAAATCCGGCGGAGTGTTCGACATCCGGTCGCCATAAAATCCCTCGGGCGCGATACCAACCAGCGTTACTGGTTTTGTGTTCACCCAGAACGTGCTGCCGATCACGGAAGCGTCGCCGGCATAGTCGTGCTGCCACGTCTGGTAGCTCATCACTGCTGTCATGGGCGCACCCTTGCTGCCGTCGGCATCGGTCAACAACCGCCCCGCCCGCGGCTGCAGTCCAAATGTGCGGAAGTAGTTTCCGGACACAAACTCACCCATCCGCGACCCCGCCTGGGTCGATAGCCCGTCGCGCCGAACCGTAACCGGCCGGAAGCCAAAGCCCGCTTGCATCGCCGCCAGTTCTTCAAACTCTGGCACATTCTTTTTTAACCGTTCATAGGAGTCGGTCGGAAACATTGAAATATCCCCGCTCTCACTCGTTCCAGCGTTCACGCAGCAATTCTCCTCATCACCAAGGCGTACCAGCATCTTGGGATCGGCGACTGGCAGGCTCCGCAACAATACGGAATTTACAAGAGTGAAGATCGCGGCATTGGCTCCAATGCCCAGCGCAAGGGTCAGCAGCACGGTAATCGTGAAGCCTGGAGTCCTACGCAACTGCCGTAAACGCGTAGCGCGCATCCTGCATCAGTGTCGTCATCTTCAGTCTCGCTCAGGAATTTGGTTTCGAAATGTTCTGTTGAGTCCCAGTTCTACAATGGCTTCGGACTTCCCGTGATCGTTCCGGCAATCAGAACCCGCTCCGATGAGTGGCACACCATTATCCAAACTTCGAACGGCGCTTCTCATGACGTATCAGCAACTTGCCAAGGATCGACAGCCATAGTGTGTGCGTCTGCGATTCTCGCTGTTCGGAACTGGACAGTGCCCGCTTTATGGGGGAGTCCACCTTGGCTGTTCGCCGACACTTAGCGAGGCGCCCCGCCGCCCTGATCCGCACTGCTAAAATTCCCTTGGCATGTCTGCCGCTTCTCACCTCGCCTTCACCCGCACCATCTTCCATGTCGACATGGACGCCTTCTTCGTCTCCGTGGAAGAACTCTTCGACCCCTCCCTGAAAGGCAAGGCAGTCGTCGTCGGCGGACAGCGCGACGAGCGCGGCGTCGTTTCGGCAGCTTCCTACGCCGCCCGCAAGTTCGGAGTTCATTCCGCGATGCCTCTGCGCACGGCGGCCAAGATGTGTCCGCACGCGATTTTCGTCAACGGCCATCCCGAGCGCTACCGCGAGTGCTCCGAGAGAGTCCACAAAGTTCTCGGCACGTTCTCCCCCCAAGTGGAAATGGCCTCCATCGACGAAGCCTACCTCGACATGACTGGTACCGAACGCCTGCACGGTCCTGCGCTTAAAGCCGCGCATACCCTGCACCAGCGAATGAAAGCTGACACTGGCCTCAACTGTTCCGTCGGCATCGGAACCTCCCGCCTGATTGCGAAGGTTTCTTCGGCTCAGGCCAAGCCCAACGGAGTGCTCTACATCGTCCCCGGCGAAGAAGCCAAATTCCTCGCCCCTCTCGACGTCCGCGAAATCCCGGGCGTCGGCAAAGTCATGGAGACTCATCTGCACGCGCTCGGCATCAAGAAGGTCGGAGACCTCGCCCGCCTCGAAGAATCCGAACTCGCCGACCGCTTCGGCAAGTGGGGCCTCGCCCTGGCCGGCAAGGCTCGCGGCGAAGATGCCGGCGGATGGTTCGACACCGAAGTCGGAGCCGATCTCGGCGCAAAATCCATCAGCCACGAGCACACCTACAACGAAGACACTGCCGACGTCTCCCAGCTCGAAGCCACCCTGATGCGCCTCTCCGAGATGGTCGCCCGCCGCCTGCGTGAATCCCAGTTCCACGCGCGCACCATCCAACTCAAGCTGCGCTACAAAGATTTCACCACCATTACCCGCGCTCACTCGCTGCCGTCCCCGACCCAACTCGACACCGAAATCTTCGAGCAGGCCCGCACTCTCTTCCGCAAGAATTGGAAGAAGGGCTCGCAGATTCGTCTTCTCGGCGTGCAGGCTTCGTCCTTCACCTCGCAGCCCGATCAGATCAACTTGCTCGATGGAAACCGCCAGCAGCGCTGGAAAGATGCGATGGCCGCCGCCGACCGCCTACGCGACAAA
>DATDGW010000635.1:0-13468 GCA_036521895.1 Candidatus Sulfotelmatobacter sp.
CGCCTCGAACTTCAATGCTATTTGCCGGCATCGAAAAGCTGCGCGCGCCAGCGAATGGACAAGTCTGCTTCATCTCGAGAATGTGTAGGATTCGGTCGAACCGCTGGCGCTGGGCTTCGAACATGAAGAAGTGGAAGTCAGAACTCGCTCTGGTGGTGGTGCTCTTGCCGACATTGTTCTCGATCTGTGCGGTCGCGCAGAACCCAACTCCCGACGACGCGATGGCGCTCGAGCAAGAAGGAAAACTGCCGGAAGCCGCCGCCGCGTGGCGCGCCGTGACCGCGCGCAATCCCCACGACGCCGCGGCCTTCGCCAGCCTGGGCCTAGTTCTCTCCAAAGAACAGAAGTACTCGGAAGCCGCCTCCGCCTACAGGAAGGCGCTTGCTCTCAATCCCAAGCTCCCCAGCGTCGAACTCAACCTGGGACTGGCTGAGTTCAAGCAGGGCCGCTTCCACGGTGCCGCGGTGGCTCTTCGCGCCGCAGTCGCGGCCGACCCCGCCAACAACCAGGCTCGCACGCTCCTGGGCATCAGCTACTACGGCGAGCAGCGCTTTCCCGATGCCGTCGCCTATCTCGAGCCCGCCGCCAAGAGCGACCCCGGCAACACGGAGCTGCATCGCCTGCTGGCGCAAAGCTGTTTGTGGGCGAGGAACTATCCCTGCGCGCTGGAAGAATTCCGCCAGCTGTTGCAGCAGGACCCCGAGTCCGCCTCTACCCATGTCCTGATGGGCGAAGCCCTGGACGGCTTGGGCAAAACGGCAGAGGCCATCATCGAGTTCCAAGCCGCCGCGAAGATTTCTCCCTCCGAGCCCAACGTCCACTTCGGCCTCGGATACCTACACTGGAAGTCGCATCAGTATGACGAAGCCCGGCAAGAGTTCGAACGCGAACTCGCCCTCGACCCCAACCAGGCGCAGGCCCTAGCCTATCTCGGCGATATCGAGTGGAAGAACAACCATCCCGATGCTGCGCTCGCCCTGCTCAACCGGTCGATGAGCACACAGAAGAACCTGCGCATCGTCTACGTCGATCTCGGCGCGATCTACATGCAGCAGAAAAACTACAAAGAAGCCCAGCCCGCTCTCCTTCGGGCCGTGGCTCTCGATCCCGACATTCCCGACGCTCATTACCAGCTCGGACGCTTGTACCAGGCGCTCGGGAAACCAGCCGAAGCGGAAAAGGAACTGCACAAGGTTCAGGAACTGCACAAGAAGGCAGAAGACAGCCTGGTGGGGAAGATCTCTTCTTCTCCACCGGCGTTGAATCCATCGGAGGCGAGATAAGGTGACTGCGAAAGCGAAAGCGGAGTCAGTGAGCAAGACGAATTACCAGCCCAAGCCCCAACACAAGTTTTCCTTCGGATTGTGGACGTTGGGCAACCGCGGTCGCGACCCCTTCGGCGACGCCGTGCGCCGCACCATCCCTCCCACCGAGATCGCGTTCGTGCTGGGCGAGATCGGCGCCTGGGGTGTCAACCTGCACGACAACGACCTGGTCCCGATTGACGCTACGCCCGCGGAGCGCGACCGCATCGTGCGCGAGTTCAAGAAGGCCTGCCAACAGAGCGGAATCGTCGTCCCCATGGCGACCGTGTCCTTATTTTTTCATCCCGTCTTCCGCGACGGTGCCTTCACCGCCAACGATCCCGAGGTGCGCGCCTACGCCCTCCAGAAAACGATGCGCGCCATGGACCTCGGCGCCGAACTAGGCGCGAAAATCTTTGTCCTGTGGGGAGGCCGGGAAGGTGTCGAAACCGACGCCTGCCGCCGGGCCGACGAAGCCGTCAAGCGCCTGCGTGAAGCCGTCAACTATCTCTGCGAATACAACATCGCCCAAGGATACAAATACCGTTTCGCCCTTGAGGCTAAGCCCAACGAGCCCCGCGGCGACATCTACATGGCCACCACTGGCCACTACCTGGGCTTCATTCCCACGCTCGATCATCCCGAGATGGTTGGAGTCAATCCCGAAGTCGCCCACGAACAGATGGCGGGTCTCAACTTCATGCACGGCGTTGCGCAAGCCTGGGAAGCTGGCAAGCTCTTTCACATCGACTTGAACGACCAAGCCCCCGGACGATACGACCAGGACCTGCGTTTCGGCTCGAACAACCCCAAGTCCGCGTTCTGGCTGGTGAAATTCCTGGAAGATGTCGCCTACGACGGCCCGCGCCACTTCGACGCCCACGCCTACCGCACGGAAGATTACGGCGGCGTGAAAGACTTCGCTCGCGGCTGCATGCGCACCTATTTAATTCTGAAGGAAAAGGCTGCCCGCTGGAACGCCGACGGCGACATACAGGCGATTCTCAAGGAAATTTCCGCGGAGGTCCCCGGAACTCCGAAAGCGGGCCGTTATTCGGCCAAGGGATCGGTGGCCCTGTTGTCCCACACCTTCGACAAGGACGCGATCCTGGAGAAACGCCTGCCCTACGAAAGGCTCGACCAGCTAACGATCGACATTCTGCTCGGAGTGAGATAAAGGGAGCAATAACAAATCGATATGACAAGCGTGGAACAGCGGCGCTTTGCCGCCGCGATTAGATCCTGTGAGAGGTAGGATTTTAGCCCCTTGTGGTCCCCATGAGCAGTGACAGGTCGGTTATGCCCGGCCCTTCTTCGCCGCTCGCGCCGCTTCTTTGCCCGCAACTTCCCACGGACGTTTCGGACGATCTACGGAAGCTTTGTCCCGGTCCTCAATGCGGTCGTATTGGTACGACTCGCTCACCGTTCCCAGCGACTCGTTGTACAGGCTGGGCAGTCCCAACCCGACTTTCAGCTCTTCCGCGAACGATTGCAGAGCCTTCAAATGGTCGGCAGTCGCCGGAACTTCGGTCTTCGAGGTCTTCAGAAACTGCTGGTACCCGCGGTTCACCAGCTTCGAAATCTCGCTCCCAATCAGGTACCCGGGATAGGCGAAGATCTTTACCCCGTCGTCCGGGTTCTTCTGGATGGCCGCCGACACATTATATTTCCGCAGGAACACGCGAGCCGTGGTTCCGGGAGCATCGGTCACGTCGAACCCGTGGTCGCGCAGCCAGGCTAGCGCTTCCTCGTAGGTTCGTGCTTCAATTGGGTTAGACATTACTGTTTTTACTTCACCTTTCCTTGTCCGGACGATGCTCGTTGATTAGATGCACACTTTATAAGAACCGGGCGTAACTTTACACGGAGTGCATCGCCAGACCAAACTGATTCATCTAAACAACTTACTACATAACTCGTTTCCAACCATATAGCACATTACGTTGGTCACGGTGTTTCGGTTCATCATGGCATCCAGATCTTCAAGAATGGCCCCAATGTCGGCTTCGGCACCACACGGTGGACCTCGGAAAATAGCGTCAGGACTGGGCGAAACCCTCGGCCACAGCCTGCTCGAACGCATCGGCAACACTCCGCTGCTGCGCCTCGATGCGCTTACCGCCGACCTTCCCGGCGTAGCACTTCTGGGTAAAGCCGAATGGTACAACCCCGGCGGATCGGTCAAAGATCGCGCTGCGGCCAATATCGTCTCCGAAGCTCGTCGTCGCGGCCAACTGTCTTCCGGCCAGATCCTGCTCGACGCCACCAGCGGCAATACAGGCATTGCTTATGCGATGCTCGGCGCCGCCGAAGGATTCCCCGTCACCCTGTGCATGCCGCAAAACGTTTCGCGCGAGCGCAAGCAGATCCTGCAGGGCTACGGCGCCAACATTCTTTATACCGATCCCGCCGACGGTTCCGATGGCGCCATTCGCCTGGCGCGCGAACTCGCCGCCAAGCATCCCGAACAATACTTCTACGCCGACCAGTACTCCAACGAAGCCAACTGGAAGGCGCATTATCACGGGACCGCGAACGAAATCTGGCAACAGACGCAAGGACGCGTCACGCACTTCGTCGCCATGCTCGGCACGAGCGGGACTTTCGTTGGAACCGCACGCCGCCTGAAAGAGCTGAATCCCGCGATCCAGTGCATCTCCCTGCAGCCCGACTCCTCGTTTCACGGAATCGAAGGCGCAAAGCACATGGCGAGCGCGATCGTGCCCAAGATTTACGATCCCCAGCTCGCCGATCAGAACCTCGAAATCTCCACCGAAGACGCCTACGCCATGGCGCGCCATCTGTCCCGCAACGCGGGATTACTGGTCGGCATCTCCGCGGCTGCCGCAGTCGTAGGAAGTCTGAAGATTGCGCGCGATCTGCCGCTGAAGAAGAAAGGCCAGGAGGCCGTGGTAGTGACTATTCTGTGCGACTCCGGCGAAAAGTACCTGAGCGAACGCTTCTGGACCGAAGGCTGATGAGAATTGCTGGTTGATGATTTTTGATTGCTGATTGAAATGCCCTGTAGGGATCGGGTTCGATCATCAATCAAAAAACCAGCAATCAACAATTTGCTTCCATGCTCAAGCTCACACGCGCAGACCACGACGCCCTCCGCCAGCACGGCGAAGAAAGCTACCCCCACGAATGCTGCGGCATCCTACTCGGTCACATGGACGACGACGGCACCCGCAGCGTCACCTCGACCGCCCGCTGCGGCAACACCCGCACCGACTCCGCGCACAATCGCTACAATATCGATCCCAAGGAACTGGTCCGCATCCAGCGCGAAGGCCGCGAACGCGGAGAAGACATCGTCGGCTTCTACCACTCCCACCCCGACCACCCCGCACAATGGTCAAAGACCGACCTCGCCGAAGCCCACTGGTTCGGCTGCTCCTACGTCATCACCAGCGTGGAAAAGGGAAAGGCAGTCCTGACAAACTCGTTCGAGCTCACGGGATCCGACGAGTTGGACAAACGCCTGGCAGACGAGATCGTGAAAGTCGACTGAACGCGGATGAAGCTCATGTTGAGACAGCCGCCCTCGGCTGTCCGCCAAGCGAAGCTTGGTGTCTACCCTCTGGGCTGGAACCTGCGATCGATGCCCAACCCGGACTCCGCCAAACTCCAGCCGCGTGGCGGCGGCATGCGAAAGCCCGGCACGGCAATGTCGAGAAGGCAAAAGCTAGCTCAACCCAAGTCCCGCTAGGGACGGCACGCAAGTCTGACTCTCGCGAAACTACCTTCACTGTACCCCAAACCCGTCGCGTCGTGCCCGACGGACGGCCGAAGGCGGCCGTCCCCACCTCAATCAAATCCAAACCCCTTGCGGGGCGCGGGAAGTGCGCGATTTTCACAGTTCAGAAGCAACCCCCTGCATCAAGGCCTAGGTTTCTTTCTCGTAATGAATGCTGCGCAAAGCCGCGTCTGACAAGGCTTTGACGAAGGATGCATTGCACCGCTGCACCAAATCCGGTCACCGGCTTGTGGACGGGCTGCACTCGATTGAAAACACGAGTACTTACAAGCGCGTAATTTTCGTTGACGGGAAAAATAGAAGGAGTACAACGGGATCGTTCTTTGACAGCTTCTTAAGTTTTTCCGGTTGGTGCGGCGTCCGGGGCTCAAGCGGAGTCACTGTTCTGATCGCGAGGTTGGGACGGAGGGTGAGCAAGGGTCTATAGCAAAGCGCTGGTCGAGGCGAACGAAGAAGAAATGTCGGAGCAAGATAGAGTTCCGAGGCGTAGGGTAGGTTTATCCGGTTGGCGGTGAGCCCGGAGCCCAAGCGAAGATCGCGCGCAGTTGCCCGCAAGGGAAGCAGCGAGAGCAGGTCGAGCGAGGGTCAAACGCGAGCTACTGGCCGAGACGAATGGACCCCACATCACCTCGGAACTCTTATTTTTTGCACCACTCCTCATCAGTACGTCCTGACATCTTCCTCTAAACACGGTTACGAGGCTGCTGGCTTCCCGGGCCTCACCCACCACACATGAATAAAGGGGTAGAGCGCACCGCTACGGAGAAGAGCAAACGTAAAAGGGGAAATATTCTTGGCCTCGCCCGTCTGGTTTCATCAGTTCTAATCCCTGCACAATCCACGCTACGATCATTCCAGTGACGATGACCACAAACACGGCGCGAGTGGGTGTATTCGGCAGGAAGCGCTTGACCCACCTTGCGTGAGGTCCGGACAGTAAACAAAGAAACACGACAATCCCCATCTTCGCTCCGTCAGATCAGGTCGCTCTCGAGTTCCTTATTTAGCAGCATTCCCCGGCCCGCCCACTGCATAAATCCGGGGAATTCTCTGCTCCAGTGCCGGCAGCGTCGGAAACGCCGTATGCGGCTCGCTCTGATACCAGTACGCGACCGAGAAATAGTTGTCCGACCGCACATTCGCGTGCCCATGCTCAATGGTCGCCCGCAGCGACCTCGTGAACGGGATCGGAGAATCCAGGTGGAACCGGTACAGCGACCATCGCCCGCCCGCCACTTCCTGCCCCACAACAGGCGCTCCGAACAGCTGATACGCAAACGGATGCCCGCCAAAATCCCACGCCCCCAGAAAATAATCCTCCGATCCAGTCCCGTTAATCGACGGCATGGTCTCCCCATCGACGAAGAACATGTCATCGCCCTCGCCCCACCACCCGTCCTGATTTTCGAGCACCGACATGGTCACGCCCACAAAGTGACCGCGCCCGGTCGCCTCCATCCACACGTAGTTGCCCTCGCCATTCAGATTCTTCTTGTCGTTCACGATCGCATCGCCATTGGACTTCCACTGATTCGTCCACCCCCTCGCCGGCGCGGCCTGCCGGTATTGCGCGTGGAAATACAGCAGATCCGCCGGCAAGTCTTTGCTGTACGTGCGGTAGTCGATGTTGAAATAAAACGCGTCGGTTCTTTTCGTTCCTTCATTGGTCACCGTGATGCGCGCGTGCTTCTGAAACGGCATCGGGAAAAAACAATTCAGCGCCTTGTCCGCCCCCACCGACAACGGCTGCGACTGATAAAGGTGGTAATCCCCCAGCCCGAGCCCGAAGAAGTCGCCAATGGGTGCCTCCACGCTGGGCGTGCCTTCCCCATCCCAATACATGCGCAACACCAACGCCTTCAAATGATTCGGATCATCACTGGCAATCGTTACCCACACATGACTGATCAGCCCCGGCCCAGCCTCATCGAGCAGCGTGAGAGTTTCTCCCGGCGCAATGCTTCGCGCATCCGCATTCCCGCCCGTGCGGTCATAGCTGGAAACCCGTTTCTGCACGTAGTCCTTCGCTTGTGGAAGGTTCGAGAGCCCGACAGCCGGATCCTGCGCAAATGCAATCACCGAAGCCATGCAGAAGATCGCCATCGCGAATGTTTGCTTCATCGTGTCTCCTTGGGAAACTGCGCAATCACTTTGCCCTGATCATCCAGAAATTGCATCGAGGGGATGTCGTCGCCGGCCACTTTCAGCACGATCCGGTCTCGGCCTTGCGTCTCCCGTAACTGCAAGCTCGCGCCGTGATCCGGTTCTTTGCCCAGAAAGGCTCGTGTCTGCTCTTTATTCTTTCTGCTGAATATCTGCCGCATCCTGGCTCGGGGTTGATCGTCCGGCAATTTCAGCGCATCCGTCACCAGATCGATGGGAACATCCGGCTCATCGACAAACTTGATTCCTGCATATCGTTGGCCGTCGCTGTCGCCGCCTTCGAGCACCATGATCTGATCGCCTTGATACTGATCAAAGCTAAGCTGTCCCCAGCTCTCAACCTTGCCGTCCTTGTTCTTCGACCCCCCGAAAATGAGGCCTCCGTTTTCTGTACCCTCATCGTCGAAGAAGAGCATCCCCGCAGTCTGCCGATCATGCGGCTACTCTTTCCCCTTCACGATCAATCCCGGGAAGTTTGCCGTGTTGGAAATAACGAGCCGCACAGTTCCGTCGGGCTCAGTCAGGTTGATCCGCTTTGCATCAATCTCGTCAAAGCTGACTTTCTTCGACCGGGAAGTAGAGTCACTCAAGAGCAGGACGCACAAAACGACGGTAAGCACTCCCGAATAGACAGGCAGGACACGCTGAGTGAGCGCAGTTCGATCCACGGATTCACCTCTGTCTGGAACTTGGTTACAGAGGAATATTACCGTGCTTCTTCGGCGGATTCTTATCCCGCTTGGTCTCCAACATCGCCAGTGCCTGGATCACCTTCTTCCGCGTCTCCCGCGGCTGGATCACCGCATCCACAAACCCGCGGTCGGCGGCCACGTATGGGTTGGCGAAGCGTTCACGGAACTCCTCGATCTTCTCGCGACGAAGCTGCTCCCGGTTCGCAGCGGCGTCCAGTTCCCGCTTGTACACGATGTCCACCGCGCCCTCCGGACCCATCACCGCAATCTCCGCCGTCGGCCACGCGTAGTTCACATCCGTGCGGATGTGCTTCGACGCCATCACGCAATAAGCGCCACCGTAGGCCTTGCGCGTGATCACCGTGACCTTGGGTACCGTAGCCTCAGCAAACGCAAACAGCAGCTTCGCCCCATGTTTGATGATCCCGCCGTACTCCTGCGCCGTCCCCGGCAGAAATCCCGGCACATCTTCAAACGTCACCAGCGGAATGTTGAAGCAATCGCAGAAGCGCACAAAGCGCGCCCCCTTCACCGAAGCATTAATATCCAGGGTTCCCGCCAGCACCGACGGCTGGTTCGCCACAATCCCCACCGACCGCCCATCCAGCCGCGCAAATCCCACGACAATATTCTTCGCGTAGTGCTCCTGCACTGCGAAGAAATAAGCATCATCGACCACCGCATGAATCACGTCTTTAATGTCGTAAGGCTGGTTCGACTGCGCCGGAACAATCTTGTCAAGGGCCGAGTCGGCCCGGTCGACGGGATCGGTGCTGACCTTCCGCGGAGGCTCATCCAGATTATTCGAAGGCAAAAAGCTCAACAGCTCGCGCACCATCGACAAACACTCCGCGTCGTCGTGCGCCAGAAAGTGCGCCACGCCTGAAGTTTCGTTGTGCGTCATGGCGCCGCCCAGCTGATCCTTCGTGACCTCTTCCAGCGTCACGGTCTTGATCACGTCCGGCCCGGTGATGAACATGTACGAAGTCTTATCTACCATCAGCACGAAGTCGGTGATGGCCGGCGAATACACCGCTCCGCCCGCGCACGGCCCCATGATCGCCGAGATCTGCGGCACCACACCGCTGTAGAGCGTGTTCCGCAGAAAAATATCCGCGTACCCCGCCAGCGACGTCACGCCTTCCTGAATCCGCGCTCCCCCGGAATCGTTCAGCCCAATCACCGGCGCGCCCGTCTTCGCCGCCAGGTCCATGATCTTCACAATCTTCCCGGCATTGGTTTCCGAAAGCGACCCCCCGAACACGGTGAAGTCCTGCGCAAACACGTACACCAGTCGCCCCTCGATGCGTCCGTAGCCGGTAATGAATCCGTCGCCATAGATCTTCTGCTCGGCCATGCCGAAGTCATTGCAGCGGTGCGTGACGAGCTTGTCGGTTTCCTCGAACGTGCCCTCATCGAGCAGGAACTCGACGCGCTCCCGCGCCGACATTTTTCCTTCTTTATGCTGCCGCTCGCGCCGCTTGGCGCCACCGCCGTCTTCGGCCAACTGGTTCCGTTTATTGAGTTCGGCGACTTTTTGCTCGAGATTCATGGGCAAGGATTATAGCCTCTGGCCGCAGACCCGGCGTATGAGGCAAATCACAGAGACACTTGTAGAAGAGTAAGTCGTCAGAGCCTTGGATCGCAGCCTATTTCGAAGCTCCTGTCGCCGCCGGTGCAACGGTGCTCTTCAAGTCTTCCAGCAGCGCGGTCATCGCCAGGTCGTAGTTCTTCTCCCGGTTCTTGGTCATGCCCGCCGGCTCGATGTATTTGTAAATGGTCCACAACGCGACGTGCGTCTTGGGATCAAGGAAGATCAACTTGAGCTGAGACACAAATATCAACCCCTCGTATTTTTCGGTGAAGCCGATCTCAAACACGAGGTCTGCGTCGGCGGGAGCGGACACCACTTCATATCGCGCCCAGCTCTTCACGGCCGCATAGAACTCGTTGTACGCCCGGTTTGGGCCGCCGCTGTAGGTGACGTCCTTGGGTTGATGGAAGAGGGATTCTTCTCCTGCGTTGGAGATGAAAACTCTTTTCGCGCTTCCGATTTGTGCGGGGACCGGTGCCGTGGGTGCCTCCTGCGGTTGCTGCGCCCAAACCGAAACGGTGAGAAATACTGCAATAGCCAACGATTCCAGAATTCTCGACACCGCGTCTCTCCTTGTGCCCCTCGCAGATGAGTACTCGGTATTGTAAGAGCTTTTGCGTCCCTCAGGTGCAGCAGGAACCCGTTTCACCCCCGCTCAATGCCGCATAACTTGCCGAGTCCTATCGAGATCGTGCGACCTTGGCCTCCCGTAACCTATCGGCCGCCCGGATGTTTCGATAGGCTGAGTTTTTGCCAGTCCTCCGGAGGAGTACATGTCTTTGCAGACTTGGTTCCGGGCCGGCGCCACCGCAGTTCTGGCGCTGGCGCTTTCTACCACCATCGCCGTCGCCCAGGATCACGACCACGGCCACGATCGCCACGACGACGATCATGATCGCGACCATGACCGCGACCACGACCGCGACCGCAGCCGCGGCCACGACCGATATGACGACCATGACCGCGACGCCGCCCGCAACTGGTACCGCACCCACTACTCGCACCTGCCGCCCGGCCTGGCCAAGCGCGATCGCCTACCTCCTGGATTAGAGGCGCAGTTAGTGGTTCGCGGAACTTTGCCCTCGGGCCTGCGCAGACAAATGCAGCCCTGTCCTCACGAGCTGGAAGCGATGTTCCCGCCTCCACCTCCGAACTACGCCCACGTCGTAATCGGCGGGAACGTGGTCCTGGTCAACCGTCTCAACTTCCAAATCGCAGACGTCCTGCATCTGGAGATCCACTAGAGAAGCGATAACGTTGTCGGGTGCCCCACCCTGGTCGCGCTCTTTGCGACAGAGCCTGCCCTGAGCGCAGCCGAAGGGGTGGGGATTCTGATCTTCAAGCCCTCTGCCAGTCGACTGCACTCGATCACCCTTCCTGCGGTACACTGCCCACAATGTCTCTCACCGACCAGATGGGCTTCACCTTCCGCCCGCCCGAGCGCAGGGTCTGGAAAGTCCGCGAACTGGTTGGCGCGGTCCGCTCTCACATCGAGCGCGAATACTCCGACGCCTGGGTGGAGGGCGAAATCTCCAACTTCCGTGCCCCCGATTCCGGCCATCTCTACTTCACCCTCAAAGATGGCAATGCCCAGATTCGCGTAGTCATGTTCCGGTCCTCCGCGCGCTGGTTGCGTTTCCGCCCCGCCGACGGACTGCAGGTAGTTGTCCGCGGCCGCGTCACTGTTTATGAAGACCGCGGCGAGCTCCAGATTTCAGCCGAGCACATCGAGCCTAAAGGCGCCGGCTCCCTGCAACTCGCCTTTGAGCGACTCAAAGCCAAACTGGAAGCCGAAGGCCTGTTTGCCCCCGAGCGCAGAAAGTCCATCCCGACGCTGCCTTCGCGAATTGGCCTCGTCACCTCGGCCCAGGCCGCAGCGCTCCGCGACATCCTCAACGTCCTCCAGCGCCGCCATCATTCCGTCAATGTGCTGATCTATCCCGCGCAGGTCCAGGGCGATGCCGCCTCACACGAGGTCGCTGCCGGGGTCCGCTTGTTCAATCAGCACGACAACGTCGACGTCATTATCGTGGCGCGCGGCGGCGGTTCCGCGGAAGACTTGGCCGCGTTCAATGACGAAGCCCTGGCCCGCACCATAGCCGCGTCCGAGATTCCCGTGATCTCCGCCGTCGGTCACGAAACGGACTTCACTATCGTCGATTTCGTTGCCGACCTACGTGCCCCCACGCCCTCCGCCGCCGCGGAACTGGTCATCCGCTCGCGTCAGGAAGTCGAGGATCACGCCGTCGCCCTGCACGAGCGCCTCGGCCGCGCCATGCGCTACCGCCTCCTGATGGGCCGCCAGGCCCTGACCGAACTCGCGCAGCATGGCGCCTTCGCCCGCATGATGGAACTCATCCGCCAGCGCCAGCAGAGGGTCGACGATCTTACTCACCGCATGGAACTCGCCGAGCGCCAGCTGCTCGAGCAGATGCGCCGCCGCTGGGAAACGATCTCTGCCGCCGTCCGCCACTACGATTTGCGCCTGGTCCTTTCCGGGATGCGTAAGCAACTCGACAGCGGAACCGCCGCACTCGTTGCCATCATGCGCAACGTTCTCCTCCAGCATCGGGTGCGCAGCGAGCGCCTCCAGACCGCCCTCGAATCGCTGTCTCCCCTGGCCATTCTCGAACGCGGATACGCCCTGGTCTTCGATTCTGAGGGAAAGCTGCTCAAGGACTCCCGGGGCCTGAACGTCGGCGACGAAATTTCCGCTCGCCTGGCCCACGGCGAGATTCGAGCAGCAGTCACGAAGAAGCAGGAATGAGCCTCGCGCCATAACGTTCTTGCAATTTTGTAAAAGGTCGTAGGGTGCCGAAAGCTGGAAATGCGCTGCATTACAATGGTTTTTCACCATTGAGCTGCACAGGAGCGATTCGAGTGACGCCAGTCATCACGTCATGGACGCAAGGCGCGTGGATCGCGCTCGACATTCTCCTCGTCGCCCTGCTCATCTACCAGGTCCTGATCATGATCCGCGGCACCCGCGCCGTTCCCATGCTCGTGGGACTCGTTGTCGTCGCCGTTACCTTCTACCTCGCGCGCATCGGTGAACTTACCACCTTGAACTGGGTCGTGAGTCACGTGCTCCCCTACCTCGTGTTTGCGCTGATCGTCGTCTTCCAGTCGGAGATCCGCCACGTGCTTGCCGACTTAGGCCGCAGGCTGACGTTCTTCAGCGGATCCTCCGCTGACAGCGATTCCTACGACGATATCGTTCTGGCCGCGAATCTCTTTTCCCAGCACCAGACCGGCGCGCTCATCGTGATCGAACGCGAAATCGGACTGCGCACCCATATCGAAAGCGGCGTACCCCTCGACGCCCGCCTCTCCTACGATCTCCTCGCCACGATCTTCCGCCCCAGTGCTCCGCTGCACGATGGCGCCGTCATCGTTCAAAAAGACCGCATCGCCGCCGCGGCCTGCTTTCTGCCGCTCTCCATGAATCCTTTGCTGTCCACGCAACTTGGCACCCGGCATCGCGCCGGCATCGGCATCACCGAAGAAACCGATGCCATTGCTGTCATCTGCTCCGAAGAAACCGGCGCGATCAGCCTCGCCATCGGCGGCAAAATCGAGCGCGACCTCACCGTTGAACAACTCCGCGAGCGTCTGGGCAGTGAACTCCGCCGCTACATGGCGCCCGTCACTCTGCCCACCGCGATCGCGCAGAATAACGAAGAGGAGTCCGACGCGCTGCTCAACTCTCCTTTGCACGATCCCTCGCAGCAGCGCAAGTCAGAATCCGGCGCGCAAACGGAGCCGCTGCCATGATCGGATTCTTCCAGCGCCACCTGATCCACAACTTCGGACTCAAAGTGTTGTCTCTGCTTATCGCCACCGGGCTGTGGTTTCTGATTTCGCGAGACGAGCAGCCCGCAGAAGTGGCCCTGCACGCCCCCATCGTCTTTCAGCACGTCCCCTCGCAACTGGAGATCAGTTCCGAGTCCATCCA
>DATDGW010000636.1:0-3962 GCA_036521895.1 Candidatus Sulfotelmatobacter sp.
ACACCACGCGCCACCCGTAATACCGCGCCGCCGGGCCCGCCACCAGCGCCGCTGCCGCAAAACCCAGCGCCCACGAACTCTGCACGATCGCCATCGCCTTGGCGCGAAATTCCGTGGGCCAACTCTCGGCCACGAGGGTCGCCCCGGTATTCCATTCACCTCCCATGCCCAGGCCCAGCACGAAACGCGCGACCGCCAGCATTGCAATGCTGGTCGCGAGGCCGGAAGCAAACGAACACACCGAATACGTCAGGATGCTTGCCATCAGCGCCTGCTTGCGCCCGATGCGGTCGGCAAGAAATCCAAACAGCACGCCGCCGATTCCCGAAGCCAACAGCGTGAGCGTTCCCAGCGACCCGGCCAGAGTCTTGCTCATGCCCAGATCGCGCATGAGCAGGGCCAGCACCAGCGAGTAGAGCATGGCGTCGAACGCGTCGAGCGCCCATCCCATAGCCGCCGCCAGCAGCGTGCGCCGCTGCCCGGGTGTCGCTTGCCGTATCAGTTGTAGGGGACCGATGGCCATGAAGGACCGAAGATAAGTCTGGCGGATTGTATAGCCTGAAGCCGGATTGTCCAACCAGCGGGCAACTAGCCGAACCGCAACCGGAGGGGTCGAGCAACTCAATTCCGCACGGTTACCCCCGATTACTTCGGTGCGGCGGTTTACTTCTTTTTGACAACACGCCTGGGGGTACTTCGTTAGGCTTGGAACATCCCCCCAAAGACATTTGTGAGGTTCAGGCGATGAGAGTCCGCTCCGCGATTTACCTGCTCGCATTTCTATCCGCGTGCCTTACACCTTGTTTCGCGCATCACACCGCTGTTGTCGTCAACAAGAACAACACCGTCGAAAACGTCACCTCCGCTCACCTGGCGAAAATTATTCGTGGGGAGATCAAGAAGTGGCCTGACGGGAAGAACATCGTTCTCGTGCTGCACAAGGATTCTGCCGGCGAGTCCGAAACTTTAGAGCGCCTGAACAAGACGTCGGCCACGGAATGGAAGAGTTTTGTCAGCGCGCACAAAGACTCGATACTATTCGTGGATAGCGACGCTGACGTGCTCCAAGAGGTGCAGACCGAGCCGGGCGCGATCGGGCTGATCGAAGTCCATTCCATCGACAACAGCGTCAACGTGGTGCACGTCGATGGCAAACTTCCCATGGAATTTGGCTATTTGCCTCACTAAGTAGAGGCGTAGGCGGCTCCGCTGGCCCGTCGCAGCAAATGAAAGTAGCGCCGCGCCTTCTTTAGGTCGCGCGCAATCTGTTCGCGCAGAGCGTCGACGGATGGAAATTTGATTTCATCCCGCAGGCGCTCAAGAAAACAGATCTCCACTTCCGTCTCCGGCAGCAGTTCAAGGGGATGGAAGTTCAGCAAGTGTGTTTCAATGGCAAACAACTCCGCTCCGAACGTCGGACGGTTGCCCACATTCGTGACCGAATCAAAGCGCTCAGTTCCTACGCGCGTCCAGGTGATATAAACGCCGTCCTTGGGCACCAATTCTTCGTAGCGGGCCAGGTTGATAGTGGGCACCGTGTATTTCGACCCGTAGCCGCGCCCGCGTCCCGGGGTGCCAAGAATGCAGAACGGACGCGCCAGCAGATGCCGCGCCCGGCTCACGCGGCCGGCGGCCACCAGTTTGCGAATCTGGCTGCTCGATACGCTCTCGCCGCGCAACGTCATCTCGGGATAGACCTTGACCTCGAATCCCATCTCACGCCCGAATTCGGCGAGCAGGTTCATGTCCCCAGCGGCTTTATGTCCGAAGCGGAAGTTGAATCCTTCATGCACCTCGCGGGCGTGCAGCTTTTTCTTCAGGATCCGCTCGGCAAATTGCCGCGGTGTCATTAGGGAAAGATCGCGCCCAAACGGCAGCAGCAGCACGGCATCGACTCCCGTGCCCTCGAGCCAGCGCAGCTTTTCTGGAGTGGGCGTCAGCAGCTTAAGCCCGGCCTCGGGCCGCAGAATCCGCGTGGGATGCGGTTCAAACGTTACCGCGACGGCCTTGCCTCCGCTCGTCCGCGCGCGAGAAACGATCTCTCTTAGCACGTGCGCGTGAGCCCGATGGACTCCATCAAAATTACCCACGCTGACCAGCGCAGGTCCGAAGTCGGCGGGGACGTCGTCGAGTTTGTGAAAAACCTGCATGGATTGCCGTTGTGAGGGTGGCTGAGGTACGCTCAATTGCTGATTGTTGATTTTCTTGATTGCTGATTGAAAAACGAACTATAAGGGTTCGGCTGCGTGGGTTTTTCAATCATCAATCAACCATCAGCAATCAAAAACTGTAGAAATCAAATCTCAAACTCCAGTTTCATCCCATCATGCGACAACCGCACATGCCGGGGCAGGGAAGCGTTCGTGACCTCGTGCCCCAGATCGTGGCAAATGTGCGTGAAGAAGGCCCGCTTTGGCTTCAACCGGTCGACAATCGCCAGGGAATTCTTCACCGTCGAGTGCGTGGGATGGGGCTTGTGCCGCAGTGCATCGAGAAATAGGATGTCGAGCCCCTCCAGTTGATGCAGCGACGATTCCGGAATCTCGCTGTGGTCGGTCAAGTACGCTCCCGAGCCGAACCGGTAGCCGTAAATCTGCGTCTCTCCGTGAATCAGGACGATCGGTTCGAACTGCACTCCGAAGAGCTCCACTGGCCCATCGATGGGCTTTAGTTCGAGCCATGGCAAGCTGCCAAACTTGTAGTCGGCGTCGAAGATGTAGCTGAACATCTTGCGCAGAAATGCGGCCGCGTCGGGCCGAGCATAAAGCGGCAACTTATCCGGCTTGTGCCGGTAGCTGAGAGGCCGCAGGTCGTCGATGCCCAGAATGTGGTCCGCGTGGGTGTGGGTGTAGAGCACGGCATCGACGCGGGTGATGTTCTCGCGGACGGCCTGCGCGTAAAAGTCTGGAGTCGTATCGATCAGCACGACCTTGCCGTCATACTCCAGCATGATGGAGGGCCGCGTCCGCCGGTCGCGCGGATCGCTCGAGTGGCAGACGGCGCAGTCGCATCCCAGCGTGGGGACGCCCATCGAAGTCCCGCTCCCCAACACGGTCAAGGTTGCTTTCATCTTCCGCTGGTTCCGGTGGCAGGTCCCGCCTGCGGCGGACGTGCCAGCGCATTGGTTACTTCGACATAGGCCATGCGCAGCTCGTAAAGACTGTTCTGCAGAAAATTCTCTTCCGCCGGGGTGAGATTGCCCTTGGTCTTTTCGGCGATCAGGCTGAGCGTATCGATGGTCTGCCGCGCGCCGACGATGTCGATTTGTGGCTGCCCGCCCTGTTGCCGCATCAATCCCAGTTGCATCATCGCCGTCATGTAGAGCGACGCCATGAAGCGCTCGAAGGTGATCTCGAAATCTTTGGCGGATTGACCGCTCAGTTCGACCTGCGTATCGAGATCCTTCGACGACTGCCGGTAGGCGGCAGCCTGAGCTTCCTGCTCAGCGTTGGTGGGTGGCGCAGGCATTTCGCGATCCGGCGAGCCTGCCTCCGGAACGGCCACCGGCGCGGGAGCCCTCTCCGCCGGCGGTGCGGTTTGGGGTACCGGAGGTGCCGCTGCTTGGGGTGCTTCGACTTCCTCGGCGACTTCGGTTCGCAATTCGCCCTCCGAAGTGAACAGGCGCCGGTCGGTTACTTTGAACCCAGATTGTTCGTGCTTCTTCTCAGCCATAGACCCTTTCCTCAATCAGAGCGCTCGATTTTCTCTGCCCCTTGGCGATATCTCTGCGACCTCCGTGGTCAAAAGCTTTTCTTAGGCGGGCCGCTGTTCCAGCGAACTCTCGTCCTGCAACAGTACGCTATCCGTGACCGGCAACGGCACCACAGTTGCCCTTGCCGCGCCGATCATTACTTCGCGGCCCGGTACGCCCACTTCACGCCGAATGTACCCCAGCGCTACGGTCTTTTCTCGGCCGGCGAATCGCAGGGAAACAGCACTGGTAATTTCTCCCACTTCCTTTT
>DATDGW010000637.1:0-9615 GCA_036521895.1 Candidatus Sulfotelmatobacter sp.
GGCAACGTGGCGTCCTCATTCAACTCTTCCAGCGCGGTCCTGGGATCATAGTGATACATGCAAGGTATTGTAGCGCGCAGTCTGCATCACACGCCGCACCGCTGTCCCGCCGGCGGTCGGATGGGGCCCTCGTCCTCCCGCCAAGACAACGCAAGCCGGCCACAAACACCGCAATGGAAGTGTTAAAATCGCAGCCCGGCAGGGGCGGAATGTGAAAACCCGGCACGGCAGTGCCGGAAAAGCATCAAGCAGCACAAACGAGTCCCGCAGGGACGGCACTCTCCAACCAACATCTACATCAGCTCGGTGGTCCACAGATCATGCAGATGCACAATCCCCTCAACTCGCTGGTTTCCATCCACCACAATCAGCGACGTAATCTTCTTCTCCTCCATTAAAGCAATCGCCGTCGCCGCAAACTCATTCTTCCCGATCGTCTTCGGATCCCGCGTCATCGCCTCTCCCGCCGTCAGATCCATCACGTCCTTCCCCCGCTTCTCCAGCAACCGGCGCAAATCTCCATCGCTGACGACTCCCACCAACCGCCCCCCCTCCACCACGGCCGTCACGCCCAACTTCTTCCGCGACATCTCGTAAATCACGTCCGGCATCTTTGTCGAAGGCGCAACGCGCGGCAGAGCCTCTCCCGTATGCATCAACGACTCCACTCGCGCCAACCGCTTCCCCAACTTCCCCCCCGGATGCAAATTGGCAAAATCTTCTTCCTGAAACCCGCGCCGCTCGCTCAAAGTCACCGCCAGCGCATCCCCCAAAGCCAGCATGGTCGTAGTCGAAGCTGTCGGCGCCAGCCCCAGCGCGCAAGCCTCCTGAGCGATAGAACAGTCAAGCGCCACATCCGCCGCCGCCGCCAAAGTAGAAATCGCTGATGTGGACAAGGCAAGCTTGGAAGCCCGTGTGCAGCGGACACTCCCGTCCGCTGCTTTTGACTCTGTTTTTTTGCTGGCACCCGGCACGGAAGAGGCTGCCCCATCCTTCGCGTCTTTCGAAGGATGGGATCCGCCACAGATCTCATCCCCCGTCATCGCAATCAACGGCACCCGCAACCTCTTGATCGTCGCGAGCAGCGCCAGAATCTCCTCCGTCTCCCCCGACGCCGACAGCGCCAACACCACATCCCCGCGCACCACCATTCCTAGATCCCCGTGCAGCGCCTCCACCGGATGCAGATACATCGCCGGAGTACCTGTCGAACTCAACGTCGCCGCAATCTTGCGCGCAATCAGCCCGCTCTTCCCCATTCCCGTCACCACCACGCGCCCCGCGCACGAAAACAGCAACTCGACCGCCCGCTGAAACGCCTCCGCCATCGGACCGCCAATGCGGTCCGCCAGCGCACGCAAGGCCTCCGCCTCAATGCGTACCACATTCTCACCAGTATTTTTCATGCTCACGGGATTCCAGAAAGGAGGATGTTAGCACGCACGAAGCCGGGAACAACGACAGCCGACAACATCGTAGAAAAGTCGGTCGTGAAAAAGGGGAGGAGGATGTGGGGATAGAGACTGTGGAAGAGAGAGCGGTGGAAGAGCGAATGTGGAAGAGCGGCCCTTGAGGGCCGCGAAAGCCCGCCCCTTGATCGGGCTTTAGCCCCTGGGGCGGTTTCTCCTCAGAAGTGATCTTCCCCCGCCGGTGTCCCCGTCTTCTGTCCCAGCACCGCCAACCCCCGCGCCTGGATCAACCGATCCCACGGCCCTGCCTGCCAATTGTCCCGTGTCTTCTGCGCGAATCGCCACGGTGGCAGCGTGAGCATCAAATTCCCTGCCGTCGAGTGCACATAAGGCTCATACATCGACCGCAATTTCGCGAGTTTGTCCCGCGCATATTCATCGCTCCGCAGCCGCAACCCCGCGGCCCCCAGCGCATCCCGCAACCCGGTCAGCTCCGCCTCCGGCAGTCGGTCCGGAGCCGCGGAATCATATTTCGCATTCACCACCTGCGCCAGATCCACCGCCGCGTGCCGCGCCATCGCAAACGTCAACTTCGCCTGCCCCGGATGCACTCCTTCAATCCCCGTCAGCACCAGCGACGTCACATCCAGCATCGTCGTCAACGCCCCCACCCACGATTGATTGCTGTGCTGCGACCGGAAAAACGTCAGCACCGGATACGAAATCTGGCTCTCTAGCAATTCTCCCGCCCACCGTTCCCACTCGCGCAGCACCTCATCGAGAACCCGCTGGTCCACGCCCGGATCTTCCGACCTCCCCGCAAGCCGCACCAGCAACTCCGCCGCCGACGGAGGCGAACCCGCCCGCGCGTCCAGCATCGAAATCTGAATCTCCCGCCGCGAAAACGACGCATACACCACAGGGATATAACCAATCACCACGCCCAGAAACGCGAACCCCATCCCCGCTTCGAACACCGAAAGTGCCCGCGCCGCTCCTGAAGTCGGCACAATGTCGCCATACCCTAGCGTGAAAAATGTCTCCCCGCTCTGGTAGAGAATTCGACCAAACGTGAGCGGCTCATTCCCCAGTTGCTCGTGTCTCCCAATGCCATGCTGGATCAACGCAAATCCCAGGATCAGCCCCGCCGCCCAGAATCCCAGCAGCAGAATCAGTGACAGCGGCCCAAAATATCCCAGAAAATTCTGCTGCCGCGAAGCCGTCTTGATGCGGCCCGCAATCCTGCGCCACGGAATCCAGGTCTGCCGGTAAAACCACGCCGTCAGCTTGAAATGCCGCGTCACCCGCCGCGGCAGCACCACCGTCTCAAACGCATCCAGCAACACCACCCAGATGATGACGACGCCAAACACGGCCGCGACCACGCTGCCCTGCGAATTCATGAGGAATGTCGAAGCCCGAAACATTGCGATGTAGATGCGGCGGAAAGACTATCAGATTCGGGGTACAAGGTGGCACAACAGTTGAGGGTGAGAGAGTCGAGGGGACCGCACCCTTCTTGCGTCTTGTGCGAAAGGATGTGGATTTTGACCCTTGCATCGAGTGGCCCATCCTTATCTCGCCGCTCTTTGGCGAGATTAGGGCGGGGATTTTGCGTCGACTACTGCGGCTTGGTCGCTGGCGGTTGCGCCGGCGTTTGCGTCTGTCCGGCGGCAGGCTTGGCTGGGCTTGGCGTCGTCCCAGGCTTCGCCGCCGGCTTTTTCTTGACCGCCGGCTTCTTCGGTGGCTGGTTGTCATCCACCACGATCTTTGCGGGCGGAGCCACCGGAACCGCTACCCGCGCCGTCTTCAGATCCTCGCGCAGCCGCACAATCTCCGCTTCCTTCGAAACCGACAAAGTCTCCATCCGCTGCGCCAGCTGCTTCCGCGTGCTTTCAAAGCCGCTCAGATCATTCGACAACGTTTGCAGATCATCCTTCGACCCGAACGCGCCAGCCCCCTCCACCACGCTCCCCATCACGTCATACAGGGCATCGAGGTTGCGGTAGAGCTTGAAAGTGGCCGGCAGATCTTCGGGCGCAGCGCGCAGCTGCGCGATCATCTCCGGCAGCGCTCCCTGCAGGTTGCGTTGAATCGAATCGACGTTCCCCAGCGCCTGCCTCTTGTACGCATTGTCGGTCTTCCAGTGCTCAATGCGCAGCTTCACCAGGTCAGCCTGAGTATTCTTGGAACTGGCTTCCAGTTGCGCCAGCAGCCCGTTCACTTGCGTCACCGAAGCGTAGGAAACCGGCTCGCTGCTCTGGGGGTTCGCCGAAGCCGCGGTCAGCGCGGGCCCGGATTGATCCAGGACAGCGGCGACGCACAATAAGAAGGAAGATAGGAAAGCCGGCATAAGGAGAAAATGTTTCATTGTTTGGGGCGTTGGCGCTCGCGAGAACAGCATACTATATCAGCCATCCCACCGTTCATCAGGTGAATCCCCGACAACCGCGCAGATCGCGTATCCCATCTTCCTCTTGTGGCGTCATCCTGACGGAGCCGTTTTTCAGGCGGAGGAAGTCCTGCGCGGAGACCGGCAACGCCGGGTGCCCCATCGCTCGCGCGCCCTTTGCGCGAGAAGTGGGGGCTTTCGTCCGTACAACCACGATTGGCGCAGCCCACTCCAACAGACGATAATGAGATAATCCTATGTCTCGCCGACTGCCCCCGCGTTCCAGCCAATTCCGCGTCCTGGTACTTATCCTGACTCCACTTCTCTTCTTCCCTCGCCCCTCCCTCGCCCAGGATCTCGCCCGCCGCCTCATCCTCAAAGACGGCTCCTACCAATCCATCACCAAATATGAAGTCAAAGGCGACCGCGTCCGCTACTTCAGCGCCGAGCGGGACGACTGGGAAGAACTCCCCACCTCGCTGGTCGACTGGCCCGCCACCGAGAAATACGAAAAAGATCGCGCCGCCGGAGCCTCCGTCCCCGAAGCCGCCCAGCTCGACAAGGAAATCGAGCGGCAAAACGAACGCGAGGAGGCCCAACTCCCCGAAGTTGCCCCCGGCCTCCGCCTCCCCGAGGACGCAGGCGTGTTTCTCCTCGACAGTTTTCAAGGCGAATCCCAGATCGTCGAAGTCCAGCAGACCGTCGGCGACTTAGTCCGCAACACCAAAGCCAACATCCTCCGCGGCGCCATCAATCCCGTCGCTGGAATGAAACAATCCATCGAACTCGAGGGCGCCCACTCCACCGTACAGGCGCACGTCGAGGTGCCCGCGCTCTACATCAAGATCGACGACGACCTCACCCACCCCGATCAGCCCGCCGCGAAAGATTCGACCCGCGCGGCACAAGGTCCTCAGCAATCGCAACAACCCGAGGGACCGACTGTGCCATTCGACCGCTTTCGTATCGTCCGCACCGAGGTCAAAGGCAGCAAGCGCATCGTCGGCGACGTCAAACGCCAGGTCACCGGCAAGGTCAGCCAGGAGCAGCACTTGATCAAGACCACCATCACCCGCGTCAGCGGCGGTTGGCTCAAACTCACTCCCACGGACAATCTCGCGCCCGGAGAATACGCCCTGGTCGAAATGATGGGAAAAGAAGGCACGACGGGCAGCGAAAGCATGAACCTCTACGTCTGGGATTTCGGCGTCAACCCCAAAGCCCCCGCCAACCACAACCCCTGGAAGCCGCTCGCCCCAGAGCCGAAACCGGTCCCGAAATCAGACTCCGACGCGAACCCCAACTAATTCCGAACATCGAACCTACCCAGAACCGCTTGGGTCCGTCGAGATCCAAAGAGTCGAGCAGTCGGGAGCGCCCCCGATCTCCGGCCGCATAGCGGCCAAAAAACAGCCCACGGCTCGAGCCATGGGCGCAATGAGGAAAAATTGAAGTAGTCCCGGAGGGACGAAAAAGCACTTCCACACCAGAAGAAGTCTTGAGAGCTGAGAGCAACAGCTGAGTACTATTCCTTCAACATCCCTCTCTGCGCAATCCCAATATTGTCCCGCGACGAATTCTTCACCACATACATCATTCCATCCGCCTGCCGGATCACATCATGCGCCGTCCGCGCGTCATGCGGATACGTCGCCAGCCCAATCGACGCCCGCACATTCAGATTCAATCCCTCTTCGCGGCAGAAACAACTGACCCGCATCGCATCGCGCAGCCGCTTCGCTACCACCAGTGCCTGATCTTTGCTGGTCTGCGGCAGCAGCACAACAAATTCGTCCCCGCCGTAGCGAAACGCGAAATCGATCAACCGCAGCTGCGCCTTCACCAGATACCCGATCTCCGCCAGCAGCTTGCTCCCAATCAAGTGCCCGTGCGTATCGTTCACCGACTTGAAATGATCGAGATCGATAAACAGCACGCTGAACTCATATCCAAATCGCGACGACCGGTACACCTCGGTCTCCAGCGTCTTGTAAAGATGCCGCGCGTTGTACAGCCCCGTGCAGTCGTCCGTGATCGTCAGTTCCTGAATCTTCTCCACCCAGCGCGCGTTCTCAATCGCAATCGCCGCGTAGTCGCACAGCGACTGCAGAAAGAACAGTTCCGGCTCCTTGAACCGCTCCATGTCGACGTTCACCAACTGGATCACGCCCAACACACGCAGCTTCGACCGCAGCGGCACACAGATCACCGACCGCGTCTCCCACTTCGTCGCATCATCCACCCGGCTCGCAAAAAAAGGATCCGCGCCCACATCCGGCACCACGCGCGCCTCTCCGTGTTTCGCAACCCACCCGGCGATCCCCTCACCCATCTTCAGCCGGACATTCTTCAGCGCCTCGGCCTTATCTCCCACCGCGATCGCAAAGTAAAGTTCCTCGCGCGCCTCGTCCACCATCAGCAGCGACCAGGTGTCCGGACGGAAATATTCCGCCATCTTTTCCATGATCGTTTGCAGAATGGAATCGAGATCCAGCGACGACGTCAGCGCCTTCGCCACGTCGTGAAAGATCGTCAGTTCCTGGTTCTGGCGCGTCAATTGGGTGCCGGCCTCAGGCATGCAGAGAATACCGTTGTCCTCGCTAGAAGGGTGGCGTTCAAAAAATTATAAGCGTCACTTTCCTACACCGGCAATGAACGTTGGTAACAGGAATCCCTAAAGCCAACGGGATGAACCATTTCCAGCTTGAGTATGGCAAACAGTGCTCGTGTGGGACGGACACTCCTGTGCGTCGCTTTTGACCTTAGTTTTTGCTTCATGTAGCGCGTGCGCCCCCGCCCGCGACTCTTGACTTTGGTTTTGGTCTTCAGTATTCGGACTTTGGCCTTCCAACTCCAGCCGCAATCTCAGCCTCCAGCAAACACCCAGCCGCAGCGCGGCGAAACAACTTAGCCCAGTACTTGAGCGCTGGTGCGGCTTGCGAGAAAGTGCGCCAAGTCCCGAGGGACGACACCACCACACCGATCCTCCATCTGAGAGCACGACATCTTTCCGCATCTGGCGTAATCTAACTGTGAACATGAACAACCGAACAACCCGCGCCCTGTCGTCAATCCTCTTTGCCCTCGCCTTGTCGCTCCCGGCCGGCGCACAAACCCCCGCTCCCCCCGACCCCAAATCCGTCCCCGTGGTCGACGGCGGCATCGGCTCCTGCTCCTACGACTTCACCGTCACCGACACCGCCAATGCTCCCGTCTACGCCGCTACAATCAAAGTCCACATCGCCTACGGATTCATGTACGCCCGCAAGCTCGACCTCGAAGTCGGCACCAACATCGACGGCAAAGCCCGCTTCACCGGACTCCCCGAACGCACCAAGCGCGGACTCTTCTTCGAAGCCTCCGAAGGCGACCGCACCGCCAACGCCTTCGTCGATCCCGCCACCACCTGCAAATCCCAATTTACCGTCGTCCTCCGCAAGAAACCCTGAGTCCTTCCTGAAACCCTGAGTCCCTCGGGGGAGTCCTCCCGACCGGAGCCGCCCTTCCGGCGAAGGGAGGGATCTGGCGCGCGCACATCACCGGAGGACCAGTTTCTTGAACGGCGCCCCACGCCAGTTACCCACGTCTAGACCTCTTGGCTGTGGCAACCCCTCCCCGCTTGTCCTATGATGTTCCGTAATCAGCGGTAAACCAACGTGGGCGAATTCGGCGACAAATTCCGCAAGGCGCGCGAGAAAAAGGAACTCTCGTACGACGACGTTTCCAACGTCACCAAGATCAGCTCGCGCATGCTCCAGGCCATCGAAGACGAGCACTTCGACCTGCTCCCCGGCGGCGTCTTCAACAAGGGATTCATCCGCGCCTACGCCAAGCATCTCGGACTCAACGACGAAGAAGCCGTCACCGACTACCTTGCCTGCCTGCGCCAGGCGCAGGTCGACGCGCACGAGGTCTGGGAACCGAAACTGCCCCCGGCACCGCCCCGGCCCCCGGCGCTCGAAAGGCGCCGCTCCGGCGACCTCAACATGCCGCCCTTGAAACCTCAGGCCCCGCATCCGGTTGAAGAACTCCCCGGACTACAGCTTCCTCGCGCCGAAGACGTTCGCCCTCGCCGCAAAGATTTCGGCGACAGCTCCCGCGAAATCCCGTGGCGAATCCTGGCCGTCGCCGCCGTAGTCGTCGTCCTCGCAGTCATCCTCTGGACTCGGCGTTCGCACCACCCGAGCACCGCGGCGGCCAACACATCACCAGCGATCACCGCGCCGACGACGGCACAGGCAACGGCCCCGCAGATAGCGACTCCGCAATCCGCTCCGGCCGCAACCTCCGCCGGAGCACGTGCAAGTCAGCCGCCGCAAACCGCGCCCACCGCCGGGACTCCGGCACAAACTCCGAATTCTCAGCCGCCTCAAATCACGCCTCCAGCGGTAATTCATCCACCAGACGCAGCCCCAAATCCGTCCGCCGCTGAAGCTGACGACAAGAACGATGTCACCGTTCGATCCTTCTCCAAGCCGAACACCAAGACGTCGGAAAAATCCGCGCCCTCGCTGACCCTGGTTATCCGCGCCACAGAAACATCCTGGATCTCCGTCAGCGCCGACGGCCAGACCGTTAACCAGGAAACCCTGATCGCGCCCGCCCACACCTCAGTCCGCGCCAACCGCGAAATCGTCGCCCGCATCGGCAACGCTGCCGGAGTGACTTTCCTCTTTAATGGCCATGAAGTCCCGGCCGACGGCGCCGAAGCCGAGGTCAAAACCTTCGTCTTCGACTCCACAGGCATGCGCGTAGTCCCCTCCACCCAACCCGCCTCACAAAATCAGTAACGGTTCCCGATCCAGAGCTTTCTTATCCGACGAGCAATCATGGCTAGTAAGAGGCCGTCACTGTTATCCGAAGGCGTCATCCCGACGGCGCCGTACGTCAGCGCATCTCTGTCGAGATAAATCCCCCCTACTTCAGCGAACTCAACCCCGGCTGCAACCACGAGAACAGAAATCCCGACCACTCGGGAAACAGCTGCGTGATCAGTCCCAGCACTGGCGCCGCACCATACCCCACCACCTTGAACCAGAACTCGGACCCCAGCTCTCCCGGGTTTGTGTTGGTCACATGGCTCAACGTGGCGTCGCGATGCATATCCGCGTAGACAAAAACCACCACCGCCCCGAACGCAAAGAACAACGAAAGCAGCACTCCGCTGAGCAACGGTCGCGGATCGAACGGATAGCTCGACACTGCAATCGTCGCGGCAAAGAACAGGTATACGCCCCCCAGTACGATGGTGCGGATACGCCCCAGCAGGTTTTGTGCGAAGCCCAAATAGGTCAGGCATACCAACTCTTCCGCATTTCGGATCAGGCTATGCTTCGACGGCGCCGGCCCCTGCCTGTGATCCTCATCGCACTTGTCAGCAGGGTCAACCTGGATGAGAGATTTCTTTTCCACTCTTGAGGCTGGAATCAGAAGCTCGGTCAGGACCACGCCTGTGGTTTCGGCGACCTGTTTCTGGACTGCGCTAAAGCGATGCAGACCCGATGCCTTCGAGTTGTTGTAGTTCCTGGAATACCACCGTCCAAATCTCATTCCCGCGATACGGCTCGCATTAACGGATTTGAGGCAAGCATCGACTCCAGCAAACGCAGCCTGCTCTTCACTGCTCGCGGGCGGCCTGAACCGACTCAAGGAAGTGTGGAGATGAGTCAAACACTCCAGCTGCCGCGAGAGCAGCTTGTAGCGCACGTCGAGCACGTTTCCGCTCATCTTCCACACGCTTCCCCACGAGAACCCGTGGAGCGCCCCCAGCGTGCGGCGCAGCGCGAGCCGGTCGAGAAAAACCAGAAGCTGCCG
>DATDGW010000638.1:0-9339 GCA_036521895.1 Candidatus Sulfotelmatobacter sp.
AACTTCGCATCCATGGAGAACGCGGCAGAATCGCTAACTCGCAGCGCCGACCACTACCGGAAAGCATTTCTGCACAACCAGGCAACGCTGAGCGAGAGCCCAGCGGACTCGCTCCGCGCATTGAACCGGGAACTGATCGAAAGCGAGCGCAAACTGACCAATGACGACGGACTTCCACGGCGCCCGTGGTACAAGCATCTGCTGTATGCTCCCGGAGTCTATAGCGGATACGGGGTAAAAACCGTCCCCGGCGTGCGCGAAGGCATCGAGCAAAAAAGATACGCCGAGGCGGAGCAGGAAATCGTGCGGGTGGCGAAAGCGTTGGAAGAAGAATCGGCTCTGATCGAGTCCGCGGCGCAGTTACTAGAACACCCGACAAAGTGAACTCTGGGTGCCCCCTTTCTCGCGTTTTCTGCGAGAAAGCCTGCCCTGAGCGCCGTCCGAAGGGCGGGGTATTCGGCTGTCATTTGCTCCCCGCGGCTGCAGGTTGTGCGCCCGCGTAGTATCCACTCTTGGTGCGAACCATCATCTTGCCGTGGCCCTTGGCTTTCGCCTCGACGCGAATCTGCCGGAAGCCGCCGTTCCCTCTGGGATTGGTCGGCTTGTACCCAATGGCGTACTGGTTCCGGATATCATTCGCGACGCTCTTACTAATCGCGTCCACCTCGTCCAGCGTCTTGGGGAAAAACGCGATCCCGCCCGTGTGCTGCGCGATGATCTCCAGCGCCTTCCTGGCCCGCTTGGGATGCTCTTCATCCCCCAGAATCCCGATGGCATACACCGACGGGCCGTTTTCTTCCTGCAGGTGCTTCACCGCCTGCTCCAAGGTCTCGTTGCTGGCGTTATCCTCGCCGTCGGTCACAACGAACAGGACTTTCTTCTCCAGGTGGGCGAAACGTTTTAGATGGTCGGCCGACGCGACGACCGCATCGTACAATGCAGTGCCTCCGCGGGCATCAATCTTTTCCAGGGCTTCCTTCAGCTTCAGAAGGTCGTTGGTGAAATCCTGGTCGAGATAGTACTCGTCGTTAAAATTCACGACAAAGACTTCGTCCTTGGGATTGCTCGATCGCACCAGATTGAGCGCGGCCTGGTTTACCTTGCTGCGCTTCTCGCGCATCGACCCAGAATTGTCGATGACGATGCCCATGGCCACGGGAATATCCACGTGATGAAACGAAATGATGTTCTGCGGCTTGCCGTCTTCGAACACGGTAAACGCGTTGCGGTCCAGCGTCGTGACCATATGCTGCTTGTCGTCGATTACGGTGGCGTGCAGCAAGACTTCGTCCACGTCTTTGCGGAAGACGAAGACTCCCTGATCGTTGAGACTCTTATCTTGATCGTCTTGCGTTTTCGGAGGGGCAGGAGCTTCGGCGGCGGGCGCGACAGTAGAGGGAGTAGGAGTCTTAGAGTCGTTCTGCGGCGAGGCTGCTTGTGCCCAGGCCAGCAACTGCACACCCGCCCAAATCACAAGCATGAAGAGCAGAACCCTCGCAACCCTATTGCTGAGGCGCGTAATATCCCGTCCTGGCATACACCCGTAGAGGCGGCAATCCTTTCGGTGGCAGCAGCTTCACTTTTATCTTACGCCATTTACCGTCGCGCACCACTCTGGTCGGACGGTAGCCCAGGACGTACTGATTGCGCAGTTCGACTCCAATCTTCGTCGCCACATCCCCCAGGTCGTTGGGATTGTCGATGGTAAACGCCCGTCCCCCAGTCAGTTCCGTGATGTCGCTCAGTAGTTGCGGCCCAAGTCGTTCCTCCATCGCGGACGCATAGCGGTCGTAAATGCCGATGGCGTAAATCATCACGTCCGCTTCCTTCACCAGGGACTTGATCTCGCCTTCCGTGTACCGGCTGTGATTGTCACCTCCATCGGAGATGATCAGCAGGGCCTTCTTCGGATACTTGGCTTGCCGCATCTTGCTCACGCCCATGTAGATGGCGTCGAGCAGGGCCGTGCGATGCCGGGGTACGGCAAACACCAGCTTGTTCTGTATCTCGTCCACCGAACTGGTAAAGTCGCTCACCGTCTCCGGTTCGTCGGAGAACGTGATCATGAAGAACTCATCCTGCGGATTGGCCGTTTTGAAGAACTCGACAACCGCGTCTTTGGCGCGGTCCATCTTGCTGCTCATGCTTCCGCTGGAATCGAAGATTACGCCGAGCGACACGGGGGCATCCTCGCTGGAAAACGTTCGAATCTCCTGCGAAGAGTTCCCTTCGTAGAGTTGGAAGTTCTCCTTGTCGAGTCCGGTCACCAGCCGGTTCATGGGGTCGGTAATGGTCACGGGAACCAGCACCAGATCCACGTCGACTTTTAGCGGGCGGATGTGCGCGCTGAGGCCACCGGTCGTGGCGAGTAGGTCGGGTTTGGGAGGCTCTGGCGGTTTTTCCACCTCCCGCGGCGTAACGTGAACGTCATTGACGTCGGTTTGTCCAAACACGGGGATGCACAGCCCCACGAACGCAAGCAGAGAAACCGAAAAACTGAGCCGCAGCATCGTGATGAGGAGCTTTTTGCGCAGCCGCGCTGGAGTCGGGTCCCAGGGGAGAACCTGACAGCCACTTCGAACTAAGGCCATCGGGTGAGATGACCAGCGCCCAACGGGTAGGCGGGCCATAGATACCTCAATAGGGCGCATGTTAGCACAGCTTTCGCCCCGTGGCGCGGACATTTTGTCAAAACTCAAAGACAAGTTCCACAACCGACCCTTCGTTTTTAATTGTGGGGTAAGGGGTTGCTTGTCGGTACCTGTCATTTCTTACCAATTCTTAAAGGTTTTCTGCGGAAGCGCAGTGCGGCTCCGGAGCGCGCAGCGCCGTCCCTTGCCTTAAAGAATCGCTTCGGTACGGAATGACTCCGAACCGGGCCTCGGAGGATGGCGCTATCTTGTTACAATCAAAAGTTTCCCATGGCAGACATACTTCCTTTCCGCGCCCTCCGCTACGACTTGCAGCGAGTTTCCGCTTCGCAGGTAGTTACTCAACCCTACGACAAGATCTCTCCCCCGATGCAAGAGGGATACTACGCGGCCAGCCCCCACAACCTGGTGCGCATCATCCTGGGCCGTCGCCAGCCGGGCGACAACGCCGGCCACAACGTCTACACCCGGGCCGCCTCATTCGCCCGGCAGTGGCGAAACGAAGGGATCATGCGGCAGGACTCCGCACCCTCGATTTATACCTACTCGCAGACTTTCACCGTCCCGTCAGGTGCGACCTTCGAGCGCCGGGGGTTCATCGCTCTCGGCCGCGTGGAAGACTATGAGGCCAAAGTCGTCTACCGCCACGAGCAGACTCTCTCCCAACCGAAGGCCGACCGCCTTGACCTTCTTCGAGCCACTCGCGCACATTACGAGCAGCTCTTCCTGCTCTATGAAGATTCTGGGGAGATCGCTTGCCTGCTCACCCCTAAGCCCGGCACCGGTCCCACAATCGAGGTGACCGACGAATACGGGGTGGCCCACCGTGTCTGGCAGATTTCTGATGCCCACGCCATGACCTCGGTTCAGGCAAAGATGCACGACAAGAAACTGGTCATCGCCGACGGCCACCACCGCTACGAAACTGCGCTCAACTTCCGGAATGAATGTCGCGCGGCCGCAGGCACAAGTTCGAATCCGCAGGCCCCATACGAATTCGTGATGATGACCTTCGTCAACATGAACGATCCGGGACTGCGGGTTCTTCCCACCCATCGTGTCGTTCATTCCCTAGAGTCGTTTTCAGTGGATGAGTTTCAGAAATCCAGCAGCGTCTTTTATACGGTGGAAGATGTTGATCCCGCGCTCGATGCCGCCCGCGCGAACACCCTTATGAGCGAGCACGGCCGCGCCGGGACCGCACTGCTGGCGGTCGCCGCCAATCGCGCCTTCGTCTTGCACTCCCCAAAACCTGCAGGCGCCAAATTCTTTGCCGGCCTCTCGGCTCGCCAGCAGGCCCTCAATGTCGTGCAACTGCACAAATGCTTACTCGAAGGCGTGCTGAAACTTTCGGAGGAATCCATCCGCAACCAGCAGAACCTCTCCTACCTGCGCGATGCGTCCGAGGCGCTGGCGCAGGTTCGAAAGGGCGCGGCCAATATCGCATTCCTCATGAACCCATGCCCGGTCTCGCAGGTGCGCGACGTGGCGTTGGCCGGCGAAGTCATGCCCCAGAAGTCCACCGATTTTTACCCCAAGCTGCTCAGTGGATTGACTGCCTATGCGCTCGACTAGCAAGCCAAGGAGCGCTGGGGTCTCGCCGGCGCGGCGCAAGCGAATCATCGCAGCGTGCGTGGCGATCGTCGCTGGCTTTTTGGCATGCGCGAAGTTTCTCTCCGGTGCCCCGCCCGACAAGCGCCTCGCGGTCTACTCCGTGGCAGCAAACTATTCGCTCCCCCTCTTGTGGCGCGAAGGCCGCCAATACGTAGGCCTGCTCGAATTGCTCGAGCCCCTCGGCAAAGTCAGCGCCAAGTCTGAGGGCAAGGGCTGGCGCCTGCATTACAACAATGTCGAAGGCGATTTCCAGGTGGGCAAGGCCCGCGCCCGCGTTCAAGGACGCGACGCCGATCTCGGCGGGAAGTTCGTCGTCGAAAATAATCGTGGACTTGTGCCCCTCGGTTCCCTGCCCTCCCTCCTCCCGCGCTTTCTCGGCGGACCGGTCACCTTGCGCGAAGAATCCGCTCGCCTCTTCATCGGCAGCGTGGGAACTCACTTCACGGCCACGTTGTCAGCCGACAATCCTCCCCGGTTGGTCTTCCATTTCACCGCACCCGTAAACCCGACGATCGCCACCGAACCGGGAGCTCTGCGCATGACCTTCTCCCGCGAGCCCGTGGTCGCTCCGGCCTCGCCGACCCTGACCTTCGGCAACAAAACGATCCCGTCGGCGATTTACAGCGAGAGCAACGGCGCAGCGGTCGTCACCGTCAACGCCGCGATCCCAGTGATCGCCAGTTTCAGCAACGACGGACGCACGGTCACGATCTCTGCCACGCCGGCTTCCTCGCCCGCGCAAAATGCCGCGCAGGGCACCACGCCGTCGGCTCCGGGAGCATCCCCAGGCGCGACACAATCCGCTCCCCCGGCCATTACGACGCCTCCGACCCCACCGGGGCGCCGCTATTTCGCCGTCGTCGACGCCAGCCACGGCGGTGACGATCACGGAGAAACTTTCAGCAACACTCTTCTCGAGAAAGACGTCACCGTCGCGCTCGCTCGCAGCCTGCGCCAGGAACTCGAGAGCCGCGGCATCCCGACGCTCGTGCTACGTGACTCCGACGCGAATCTGTCCCTCGACCAGCGTGCCATTTTCGCCAACGCCGACCACGCCGCCATCTACATTGCCGTGCACGCGGCCTCCAACGGTCACGGAGTGCGTGTCTATACCGCGATGCTTCCTTTCGGCGGTGACGATCGCGGCACCTTCCGCGCCTGGTCGACTGCTCAGCATGCATCGCTGCCCCTGAGCCAGAGCACCGCGAACGCAGTCGCGGCCGAGTTCCAGAGACGGCAGGTTCCGGTTCGCACCTTGACCGCCCCGCTCCGCCCTTTGAATAACCTCACGGGACCCGCCATTGCCGTTGAAGTCGCGCCCCAGGGATCCGACCCCTCCCAGCTCACCGCACCCGACTACCAGCAACTCGTCACATCTGCCGTCGCCACGGCGATTGCCGCTTCCCGCGATCAACTCGGAGCCGCACGATGAGGCCGCAACCTGAGTCGCAAAGGATGAGGAGCAAAGCATGATCCCCCGCCATCTTGCCATCGCGATGTCGGTGCTGCTCGTCGCGGTCTTGGGTCTGAGTGTGTACGCGTGGCACATACGAAAGACGGCCGCCACGCCCGTCACTGCAACCGACAAGCGCCCGCTGGCGCCTCCGATCGCCGGCCCCACCGAGCAAGTCACGCTTTACGTCGCACATGATGACGATGGCACCCTGCGCGCCGAGTCGGCTAAGATTCCGCTTCCCTCCGGCCGGCAACAGCGCGCCGAAGAACTTCTGCGCGCCCTGTTGTCGCTGTACCTCGATAAGTCGTCGACTCATGTTCTAGGCTCCGGCGCCGATATCCGCAGCGTCTTTCTGGTCGACCCCGGGGTGGCGGTCATCGACCTGAACTCCGCCTTCGCCGACGCCCACCGCTCCGGCGTGCTCGTTGAGGAACTGACCGTAACGTCGCTGATCCACACGATTTCGGCCAACACTCCGGGAATTCTAAAGGTGAAGATTCTTGTGGACGGAAAAGAGCGCGACACCCTCGCCGGGCACGCCGATCTGTCGTCGTTCTACGATGTCACCGCCGTGAACCAACTCGCCACGCAACTGCAACCTGCTCAGTAGAGTCGCAGCTTGCTTCGTTCGCCCCCTTTACTTGGAACCGCCAGTCGGCGCGCTCGGCGCGTGTACCTTGGAAGCAGGATCGGCGCCCGAGGCCGGAGAGAACGCCGGCGGCGTGTCGCGGTACCGGCCAAAGAGAAAAGCCTACCGACCCAAGAGGCCAGCAGGCTCTCACCGAGCGTGGGGTTTTAGGCCGGCTTCTCCAGGCCTTCAATGTCCCGCTTCGCCCGCTCCAGAATCTCGCGGATCTTCGCGATCTTGGCGGAATCGTGCGAGCCTCGAGTCGCCGTCTTCAGCGCCGCCTTCATCACCTCGGCCGCCGGACGCATGACCTCCGCGCCCTCCATCCCCATCCACGGCGCCCAGTCTCCGGCCTGCTCAGCCCGTTGCCATATCTTTTTCACCGTCTCGGCTTCCCGCTCCAACTCGGCCTTGCCGGCGTCCGTGAGCGAATACGTCCGCTTCCCCGCCCCCGCGTCCGATGTCACCAGCCCCTCATCTTCCAATTGCTGCAGCGCCGGATAGATCGCCCCCGCGCTCGCCTTGTAAATGCCGCCCGACTTCGACTCCAATTCCTTCATTAACTCGTAGCCGTGCTTCGATCCACTCTCAAGCATCGACAGCAGAGCCAATCTGATCTCGCCCGGTCCAAAGAACCGGCCCCAACGACCTCCGCGGCCAAACGGGAATCCTCCGCCTATAAAAGGCATTGCCATCCCACCACGCCACCAGCTTCCACATCTTCCGTACATACTCAAACTCCTTGAGATCGACTTCATGCATCATTCGATCTGTCTATAAATATATCGTTAGATATATCTTATGTCAACAGATCTAAATTGCGCTCTGATCCCTATAGATGTGGAAGGGCAGTTCAGTGTTCTTTGTCGGCCTCGTCGCCGACCCGTGTCTGATCCGTAATCCAGTTGACTTCCCAAGTCTTGCCTCCGTCGTCGGAGAAGGACTGCTCAAAGTGCGGCATATTCGTCGTGGTGTTGGACCAGATAAATCGAACTAGGACGGATCTGCCATTCGGACCCGATGGTTCCGTGTCGAAAAACTCTCCCCGTCCGTTCTTGAACTCGCCGATCGTGGGCACGCCTATCGCACCGCTCTTGCTGGTGGCCCAGTAGAGGCTCCACTGGTGAGTTTGCGGATCGTACAAACGTAGGGTCATCCCTTCGATATGGTTACCATCCGGACTGTCGGTCTCGAACTCCTCCAGTTGCGAGCGCCCAGTCCAAACCTTTCGGGTCACGGAGGTGCCGTCAAATTCCACCCACGTGGTAGAACCCGTCAACGGATGGAGGAGTTTCTTCAAATGAATCTTCCAGCGTCCAAGTTCGAAATCAAAGTCGTGCTGTCCATCCCGTTCCGTGGAAGTCTGCTGAACCCTGGTCTTCGCAGAGTCAGCGCTTTGCTCAGCGAGTATGTGAACCGGCGGCAGGACAACAGCCGCGCTGCATAGCAAGAGAAGAGCGCGAATCTGTTTGATTTTCATCACTGTCTCCTTAGTTGATGTCTTGCTTCGCTTCCAGTTGCCTTACCAACCCATCGAGGTAGCTCTTCTGACCGTCGGGGCCAGTGGCCAGCGCCACCTTCATTTCCTTGACCGCATCATCAAACTTGCCCTGCGCGCAGTACATTCGAGCCATCCCCGTATGCACGAACCACTGGTCGGGATGGTTCTTCGCATTCTCGCGATAGATCGCGAAGGCCTCATCGCCCCGCTTTTCACCCTGCAGCTGGCGAGCGAACATATGCATCTGCAGCGGGCTGGCAAGGTCCAACGCCTTCTTCTGCGCGCTTGCCGCCTCGTCCTTCCGGTTGAGCGCCGTCAGCACCTTCGATTTCGTGATTTCGTTTTCGTAACGATCCTCATTTTCAATGGAGGTATCCGCATACTTCAGCGCCTCGTCCAAAGCGATCTTTTCCGTGAGCAGATAGTTCGCCGCGTCGTCCCAACTCATCCACGTGTATTGAGAAAGGTCGCGCAGTTGCCTCTTCAGGCTGGCCCGCGCGATGTCGTGCACGTCGACCGAGACGGTGAACGGCACCGCGATCTTCTCCCACTCGAGGGTCACCAGCGCAGAAGCAGGCTGCAACTCGTCAAATTCGTAGGTCAGCGCCTTGTGCAAGTCAGCGGCTTTCGGCTTCGCCGTCACCCGCAATGCATCTTCTGCCTGGTCGTAGGTGAACGATCCCCAGGACGTCGAATTCTTCGAAAAGATGATCGTCCACTCATCCGCATTCGGAATCATGTGCAAGCCGTAGGTGCCCTTGTCGAGCGGCTTGCCATCGATCAGGACGGGATCGCTGAACGTGATCGTCGTGTTCTCATTCGCGCCCGCGCGCCAGACTTTGCCGTAGGGAACCAGGCCATTCCAAATCTTGCGATCCTTCGCCAGCGGCCGGTGATAGTGGATCGTGATCTCGGTGAGTCCGATTCGCTGCGAGATCTGTGCCCGCTGGCTCGCGGCCGGCAGATCAAGCACAAATGACTGCGCCGGACTTACTGCCGGCATCGCTGCCATAAACAGGCAGAATAGAGATCCTCGCAAAGCTGCTCTCAGCATGGGATGTGCCTCCTATCGATAGGCGAACTTCTTCGCCCTGCAACATCTAGCCATGCACAGTGGTCTATCGCAATAGCCACTATTAGCTGATACGATATAACCACTACAAAACACCTCCACACAGAGATTCAGTGGATCTCACCCGATGCCACGCGTTTCCGCCAGTTTTCTTCCACCAATCGCGCTCGACCACCGCAGCCGGATACCGCTGTACCACCAGTTGTATGACTGGTTTCGCAATGCCATCACCTGCGGCCAGATGCGCCCCGGACATCGAGTGCCGTCCACGCGCGGCTTGGCCGCAGAACTGAACATCTCGCGCATCCCGGTCCTGCAAGCCTATGAACAACTGCTGGCCGAAGGGTACTTCGAAACCTTCGTCGGAGCTGGCACATGCGTCGCAGCCTCGATTCCCGACGAAACGTTGCGTCCGGC
>DATDGW010000639.1:0-2575 GCA_036521895.1 Candidatus Sulfotelmatobacter sp.
TCGACGCCACGATCCATCAAGTGCGTCGCGAAACTGTGCCGCAGCGTGCGGGGCGTGACGCCGGCGCGTAAACCAGCGCGCGTCGCGGCTGCGGTCACAACCTCGCATACGTCGTTAACTCGCAGCCGCCGTTTACGAGTGCTGGTTCGAAACAACGGGCCTCGTTTTCCGTGCTCCAGCAGATAGGCGAGCAGCTCGGTATAAAGCACCTCGGGGATGGGAATCGCGCGTGGTCGATCGCCTTTCGCCTTTAGGACCACAAGCTCACGGCGCTCACGGTTGACATGTGCGACATCCAGCGCGCACAACTCATTGGTACGCAGCCCACAACCATAGAGCAGCAAAATGATCAGGCGATCACGCCGCGCCGTTGGTCCCGGCGCGGTTGTGGCTTGCACCAGTTGCTCGGCTTCGTCCAGGTTGAGGGACTTCGGCACAGTGCGCCGGACTGAATGTTGCAAACTAAATCCATCGAGCACGTTGCGCTCGGCGCGGCCACTACGCCAGGCGTATTCCAGTAGCCCTCGCACGTGGCTGAGATACTTCGCCAGGCTGCTTTCGGTCGAACCGCACTGCCGCTCGGCCTCCAGCCAATGCAAATAATCTTCCAGCTTGAGGTGCCACAGCGCAACGCCGGGACGCACTTGTTCCAGCTGGGCAATCGCGCGGCGCAGCGTGCAACGCACGTCCACAATCGTGCGCGGCGTCTTGCGCCCAACCTTATCGAGGTAACTGAAGTAACCCTCGATCAACGGATCCATCGTGGCGGTATTCGCTTTCTTCATGCGCTCACCCCCAGGTGTGGCAGCCAATCGTTGATGGGATGGAGCGTCATCGCGGCACGGCGCTGCGGATCGGCGATGTGCACATAACGCACCGTGGTCCCGATGCCGCAATGTCCCAGGATGCGTTGCACCTGGGCCAAGTGCACGCCAGACTCCAGCAGATCGGACGCACAGCTATGCCGAAATTGATGCAGGCTATGGATGGGCACATGTGCACGGCGAGAGATCGCGTGGATACCGTTGCTGATCGCACCGCCCGTGAGACGCTTGCCGCTGCGGCTCACCAACAGGGCGCACTCGCCGCAGAATCCCGCTTCTTCCAGTTGGTTGTGGCGAAGTGGCAGATACGCTTCGAGACACCGCAGCACCATCTCAGGCAGGGGCACACAGCGTTCGTGTCCCGTCTTGCGGCCATCGATGCGCAAGGTTCCTTCCGTGCGATCAAACGCATCGAGGTTCAACCGCTCCAGCTCGCCACGGCGAAGGCCGGTACCGTACAGCATCGCCAGCACCGTTACCCACAAATGCGAAGTGTATGCACCGTGGCGGTTCGCCGCTTCGCGCCACATCGCTTCCATGTGGGCGTGATCGATCCGTTTCGGCAGGCGACTGTACGGTGTGACCTTCGGGCCTTTCATCCAGCGCAACGGGTTGATCTTCCACAGACCTTGGCGCACCAGGTAGTCACCGAAGCCGCGCATTGAACTCAGCGTCGCGTACACCGTGGCCTTGGCGCGAAAACTCGAGCAGCTGGCGATGTAGCGCGTGATCATCTCGGCATCAATGCGCTCAATCCCAACACGTGGGCGACGCCCCTTGAGCCACCGCCCCCACCGATGCAGTCGTGCCTCTGTGTAGGCCACCGACTGCGGACTAACTCCCCTGGCGCGATACTCTTCGATATACGAATCCAGTAACCGGTCCCATCTCCTCATCGCTGTCCTCCCAAACGCTAGCGCCGGCGACTTCACGTTCGCTCGCCTAAACGTTATAGAAATAAACAATATGACCTCCAATATGACTTCCTTGGAGGTCGCGATGAGCCCTGAACTGAACTAAAGTGAGGTTTTGGGAGAGTGTAGTACCGCCGCGTCGCAATGGAATTCTTTAAGGCTTTTTGCTCATCGAGCTGACGGGTTTACGCTGGACACAGTGGATAAGCTCATTTCGTATGACGCTCATTGCCAACATCGCGCCGTATACCCTACCGACGACCACACAGATATTTCACACTCCCCAAATCGGGCGCTCATCTATGCCAAGCCGCGGGATAATCACGTCCACGTTCTGAATGGTGACAGCCTAGCAGTTGTTCGAGAACTGGATTTGCCCGAGAGCGTTCACCGAAATCAAGTCTTATTCGGCGACCAACAGGTGATATATTCCGTCATGATACCGACCAGAGCATGTTATCAGAGCCAATTTTCGAGGATGGAAATCGCTACTGGTAAGACTGCTCCCTGGGTAACCATTGAATGCGCGCGATTCAATTTGTTGGGAGACGATCACATCATCTATTCGGACACTGGCGGAAATGCTCCTCTTCGGATCATCGGAGGGACGGAGCGCGGAGGCGCAGAATACAAACCGCCACATAACGTATACATTGACCTGAGTGTCCTGGATGGCATTCCGGTAGCGTCTCCAGCATCCCTGCGGGTCGCGGAGGAACTGATCGAGGCGAAGGGCAGGCATCCGTCACTCGACATGTCCGGGAAGTTCGTTGGCAGGGACATCGTGCTTCTGGACATGGGCATGGGGACAGCGCTGCTGACCGTGAAAGTTCCCAT
>DATDGW010000640.1:0-5105 GCA_036521895.1 Candidatus Sulfotelmatobacter sp.
GTGCGGTGTTCCGCACGATACGGTCGCGGGTTTGGGTTTTGTGTTCCGGTTGGTAACGCATATCATCTGTCCATTGGATTATACACGTAATCCATGGACGCACAATAGTTCAGTCGAGGTGCCGGAGCGTGTCCTGACGGCTAATCGAATCTGCTTATTTGCGGACGACTGGAATCCCTCATCGGCGTCAGTCGCTAATGGATTGGCATCGTTTGCCGTTGCCGGTTTACTTGCGAGAGAACCTTGCCCTTATAGGGCAGGGCCTCGGCCTCTGCTTTTCCAACCCACAACCCAACCCACAATTCGTGTGGTCTTATATGACTTGCGCTGCGTTTGGCAGTCCCCGCGTGCTTGTGAGTTGTTGTGAAACTATTTCACGCAGCGCGGTCACCACAGCGGTCGAACAGGTGGTACGGAACAGCACTGCTAAACGGGCTTGTGTAAAGTTGACAGGCCACCCAACGCCAGGCTTAAGTTAGCTTATGGAGAGCCGCCCTCGGGCTGATTACGGGCTGGGGAGGCATTCAGCGGCTGTCGCGACTGGTAGGCAAAGGATACGCTCTTGAGATCTTCGTCGCCGCCCAGAAAGTCACGGCCACCCAGGCCTTGTCGATCGGACTCGTGGGCGCAATCGCCGACGATCCGGTGGCCGAAATGGTGCATCGCCTCAGCACTCAGCCCAAGCTTCCTTAGCATCGACAATCCTGGCTCAGCCGCATTGCGCGGGTCCGCCCGCGTGGTATACCGTAATCAGTCCGCTTCTTGATTTCTCGACCCATGGCTGAGCGCATCGAATCTCCCACCTCGAACTCGACTGCACCCGACAACGTGCTGACGACCAAGATCGATCCCACTTCCGCGCGCTTTGAAGCTAACATGCGCTTTCTGGCGGACCTGATGTCGCAAATCCGCAACGAGGGCGAGAAGATCTGCGAGGGAGGCGGCGCGAAAGCCATCGAAAGCCAGCATGCCAAGGGACGATTGACGGCGCGCGAGCGCATTGCACTGCTGGCCGATCCGGGGACGTTTTTCGAACTCGGCCTCTACACCGCGTACGGCATGTACGAAGAATGGGGCGGCGCACCGGCCGCGGGCGTGATCACGGGCTTGGCACGAATTGAGACGCGCATGGTGATGATCATCGCCAACGATGCCACCGTAAAGGCCGGCGCGTTCTTCCCGATGACGGCGAAGAAGGTGATTCGCGCGCAGAACATCGCTATCGAAAATCGGATTCCGGCGATCTATCTGGTCGATTCGGCGGGTGTATTTTTGCCGCTGCAGGAGGACGTGTTTCCTGACACCGACGACTTCGGTCGCGTATTTCGCAACAATGCAGTGATGTCGGCCATGGGCATTTCGCAGATCGCGGCCATCATGGGGATGTGCGTGGCGGGCGGTGGATACCTGCCGGTGATGTGCGATCACGTGCTCATGACCGACGGCAGCGGACTCTTTCTCGCGGGCCCGGCGTTGGTGCAGGCCGCGATCGGACAGAGAGTTTCGGCGGAGGAGCTAGGCGGCGCGGCGATGCACTCGGCCATCAGCGGGACAGTGGACTTCCGCGAGCCGAACGATCAGGCGTGCATCGCTCGGATTCGTTCGATCGTCGCGAAGTGGGGATACCGGCGGCTCTCTCCCTGGGACCGGAAGAAGCCAGTCGAGCCAGAGCTGACCGCGGAAGAGATTTATGGGATCTATGATTCGTCTCCGGCGCGGCCTTACGACATGAAAGAAGTGCTGGCTCGCGTGCTCGATGGCAGCCAGTTCGATGAGTACAAGCCGGAGTACGGCAAAACACTCATCTGCGGATACGGGCGCATCGGCGGCTTTGCGGTCGGAATCGTTGCCAATCAGAAGCTGCACGCGCAGCAGACCGATCATGAAGGCCACAAGCGTGTCGAGTTCGGAGGCGTGATCTATACGGAGTCGGCGGAGAAGGCCGCGCGCTTCATCATGGACTGCAACCAGAACCTGATCCCGCTGATCTTCTTCCACGACGTGAATGGATTTATGGTCGGTCGCGACGCGGAGTGGAGCGGCATCATCAAAGCGGGGGCGAAACTAGTCAATGCCGTTTCGAATTCCGTGGTACCAAAGATTACCGTCATCGTTGGCGGGTCGTTCGGTGCTGGGCACTACGCGATGTGCGGGAAGGCCTACGATCCGCGTTTTGTCTTTGCCTGGCCGACGGCGCGCTATGCGGTGATGAGCGGGGATTCGGCTGCAGGCACACTGGTTGAAATTAAAGTCAAGCAACTGGAGCGCGGCGGCAAGAAACTGAGCGAGGAAGAGCGCAAGGAATTGTACGAGTCGGTCAAGCATACCTACGATGAGCAGACCGATCCGCGCTACGGAGCCGCGCGGCTGTGGATCGACAAGATCATCGATCCGATCGAGACGCGGGATGCGATCACGCAGGCTCTGGAGGCAGCGGCGCTCAACCCCGATGTACCAGAGTTTAAGGTGGGAGTCTTGCAAACATGATTCACCACGGAGATTCAGAGGCACGGAGCAAACTGCTTCACGAGGCGCTGAGCGAGCAGGTTATCGGTGCAGCCATGGAGGTCCACCGAGCGCTAGGCCCAGGCCTCGTCGAGTCCGCATACGAGGAATGTCTCGGTCACGACCTTGACCTCCGTGGAATTCCTTTCGAGCGACAAAGGCCCTTACCGGTGGAGTACAAGCGGGTCAAGTCCGATTGCGGATATCGGCCCGATCTGATTGTCGAGGATAAAGTAATCCTGGAGATTGAGTGCGTTGAGCACGTTCTGCCCGTTCATGAAGCTCAGCTTCTGACGTACTTGAAAATGACGGGAACGCGAGTTGGCCTGATCCTCACCTTCCATGTCTCAACACTAATTAGGGAGGAGTTGTGCGGAAGGTGGTTTGCTCGCTCTCCGCGCTTCCGTGTCTCCGTGGGGAATGATTGCCTGATCCCGTCAAACTGATTGAATGTCCACGCGATGCCTGGCAAGGGCTGAAGGGATTGATCCCTGCCGAGTTGAAGGTGGATTACCTCAAGGCCTTGATCAGCGTCGGGTTCAAGCATATCGACGCCGTATCGTTTGTGTCGCCGAAGGCCGTGCCGCAAATGGCAGATTCGGAAGAGGTGCTGAAAGAACTCGATCCGCCGGATGATGTGGAAATCATCGGCATCGTAGTAAACGAGAAGGGCGCTGTGCGAGCCATAGAGACCAAGGCCGTATCGACTCTGGGATTTCCCTATTCGATTTCGGAAACATTTCTGCGCAAGAATCAGAACCAGTCGCCCGAGAACGCGCTCGAGGAGCTGGAGATGATTCAGAACAAAGCCGACGATGCCCGGCTCGACGTTGTGGTTTATATCTCGATGGCGTTTGGAAACCCCTACGGCGATCTGTGGAATCCCGAAGAAGTGATCGAGGCTATCTCCCTAATGGAAGTGGACAATTTGCGGATGATCTCGCTGGCGGACACGGTCGGCATGGCCAGCCCGCAGCAGATCAGTGAAGTGGTCGGAGCCGTGATGGCGAAATACGACTATCTTGAGATTGGCGTGCATTTGCACAGTCGTCCGGATCAGGCGGCGGAGAAGATTCTGGCTGCGTACGACGCGGGTTGCCGCCGCTTTGATTCTGCGCTGGGAGGATTGGGCGGTTGTCCCTTTGCGCAGGACGCATTGGTTGGTAACATCCCGACTGAGAAAGGAATCGAAGCACTCAGGCAGCGGGGCGCTGCATTGCCGCCGCTGAAGCCGTTGGATTCGCTTCTGAAGGCGACGGCGGGAATCGGCGCGAGATTTTCCAGTTCGGAAGCGGCGGATTAATTCACGCTATGGGTTTCAAGACGATACAACTCGCTTATGACGGAGGCGTGGCCACTCTCACGCTCAACCGTCCGGAAAAGCGCAATGCCATCAGCTTCGAACTGATTGACGACCTGCTGCGCGCACTGGAGGCAGTCGCGAAGTCAGATGCAATCGTCTTGATCGTGACCGGAGCGGGCAAGGCTTTCTCTTCTGGGATGGATCTGGACAATCTGAAGTCGCTGCTCGGCCGCTCGCCAGAACAGAATCTGCAAGATTCGCAGACGATGGTGCAGTTGTTCCGCTCATTGTACGAATTCCCGAAGGCGACGATCGCGGCGGTGAATGGCCCGGCAATCGCCGGCGGAACTGGGCTGGCGTTGCTGTGCGACTTCACCCTGGCGGTGCCGGACGCGAAGTTTGGCTACACCGAAGTGCGCATCGGCTTTGTGCCCGCGATCGTTTCGACCTTCTTATTGCGGCAGGTGGGCGAGAAGCAGGCACGCGATCTCTTGCTGACGGGAAGGATTTTTGGGGCGGAGGAAGCGGCACGAATGGGACTGGTCAGCGAAATCGTCCCCGCCGAGAATCTGATGACGCGGGCTCGCGAACTGGCCGCCTTGTTGATGGAGAACAGTTCAGCGTCGTTGCGCGCGACCAAGCAGTTGCTGACCGATCACGCCCGCGCGGAACTCGATCTCCAGATCGGGGCTGCGGTGCGCGAAAATGCCTCGATCCGCACAACCGCCGACTTCCGCGAAGGAATTTCGTCATTCCTCGAGAAGCGCAAGCCGGTGTGGACGGGGAAATGACCTCCAATCGTCACCCTACATTTCATGAAACCCGGTTGCGAGTGCGCTACGCCGAAACCGACCAGATGGGCGTCGTCTACCATTCCAATCACCTCATCTGGTTCGAGGTGGGCCGCGTGGAACTGATGCGGGAGATGGGATTCTCCTACCGTGATATGGAGCGTGAGGATGGACGCTTCATCGCCGTAGCCGAAGTACAATGCCGCTACCGCGCTCCCGCCTATTACGACGAGGAGATCGTAGTGCGGACGCGCCTGAAAGCCGTACGCAAGTCAGTCGTCGTCTTCAGCTACGAACTCGTGCGGGCGGAGAACCGAACCTTGCTGGCGGAAGGTGAGACCACGCACATCGTCACCGACGCAACCATGCAGGTGGCAGCGCTGCCGAAAAAATATCTGACGGCTTTCCGCGCAGCGATGGCAAAGTAGGATTCGCGGATAATAAGCTGACGGGCAGCACACGCCGGGACACTTCACGGGGAAACTTTTGAACGCACTCCACATCAA
>DATDGW010000641.1:0-2424 GCA_036521895.1 Candidatus Sulfotelmatobacter sp.
TCCCAAGCAGTTCGCGGTGCGGTGTCGGCCCGGGTTCAGCAACTGCCGCCGTATTAAACTGAGTGGGTAATAGCGGCCTCTTGCGAGTGTGTTCGACAGTCCCACCCTGATGAAGTATCGCCATGATCGTTTCGATTGTTCTATATAGCGAGTCATAGACGTTTGGGCTGACAGTCTTCAGATCTCCGACGAAACTGAACAGCACGAAAAAGACTGCGATAATGCGCCCCCATCTGGGCTTAGGGTTACCGCATAAATAACAACTCACAATTGATCGTTCCTCTGTCATAATCTGCCTTCACCCAAGCAGATTTTCGAAAGATCAACGTGCCTCAGGATGCCATAAACAGGGTCATTCGCGTTGCTTGAGGGGGTGGCAAAGAACGCGTTGATTTGTTATAGTTCCGATTATAGGATCGGTTCAGTCGGAACTATAACATTATGCGGCCCCTCTCCTTCCGCCCCGATGAGCTGCGCTTGCTGCTGCTGCGCAACAAGATCGCCACTTTGGACGAACTGAAGCAGGCTCTCGGCACCGCAGTCGATGTCACCGTCTTCCGTAAACTCAAATTGCTGGATTACTCACCAGCTACTCGCATCGCGGCCGCTACTATACCCTGCGTGAAATCGCCCGCTTTGACGACAGCGGACTGTGGTCACGGGCAGAGGCCTGGTTTTCCCGCTTCGGCACGCTGCTGGCCACTGCGGAAGGATTCGTCCATCGTTCCCCGCGCGGGTACTTCGCCGATGAGTTGGCTCCGGTCTTGCACGTTGTAGTGCAGGATGCGCTGCATCAACTGACTCAGCAAGGGCGAATTTCACGCCAGATCGTTTCCGGTCGGTACCTGTACACAGCTATGGATCAAACTGTCCAACGACGGCAACTCCTGGCGCGCCGTGCCGTGGAATTGCTGCCCACCGTGGCGGACGTCGCCGTGCTGGATGTCTCACCGGAGGATGTGAAAGCCTCTATCCTCCTGTTCTACAGTCTGCTGGACGAGCAGCAGCGCCGCTTGTATGCCGGACTGGAGTCCCTCAAACTGGGCCGGGGCGGGGATCGCCAACTGGCCGACTTCCTCGACCTCGACCCGCACACTGTGGCCCATGGACGACAACAGTTGCTAGCCCAGGACGTGGAAGTCGACCGCGTCCGCAAAGTCGGGGCGGGGCGCAAGCGCGTGGAAAAAAAACACCCGAAATAATCGATGCCATCGAGATCCTTCTGGAGCACGACACCGCCGGAGATCCCATTACCGGGCTGAAGTGGACCCGGAAAACGACCGAGAAGATCGCAGAGGTGCTCCAGCAGATCGACATTCCGGTCTCGGCCAATACAGTCGCTCGTCTTCTCCACCAAATGAATTTCTCGCTGCGCGTCAACCGCAAGCAAATCGCCACCAACTCCAGCCCTTACCGCGATCAGCAATTCCAGCACATCTGCTCGCTACGGACTCGCTTCCAGCGGCAAGGCCTCCCCGTCATCAGCGTCGACAGCAAGAAACGCGAATTGATCGGCAACTTCAAAAACGCTGGCGCCAAATGGGATCGCTCGCCCGTATTGGTGAACGATCACGACTTCCGTTCCGATGCCAGCGGCGTGGGCATTTCCTACGGCATCTATGATCCGCCAAATAACCGCGGCACCGTCTGCGTTGGCATCTCCCATGACACGCCAGCCTTCGCCGCTCATTCGATCGCCACTTGGTGGAAACGGGAGGGATTACGCTGCTATGGCCGCACGCCCCAACTTCTAGTACTGGCCGACTCCGGCGGCAGCAACAGTTGCACTTCCTGGGCCTGGAAGACTGAAATCCAGGCACAGGTATGCAATCCATTCGGCATCGCCGTCACCATCGCTCATTACCCCACCGGGGCCTCCAAATGGAATCCTATCGAGCACCGGTTGTTTTCCGAGATCTCCAAGAACTGGGCGGCCGAGCCACTCGACAGCTACGAAAAGATGCTCAAATTCATTCGCACCACCAGCACGAAAACCGGCTTGGTTGTGACCGCATATCTGGATCGAAACCAGTATCCAACCGGCCTCAAGCCAGACCCGGAGTTGATCTCGTCACTCTGCCTCAGACCCGGCAAACTACTCCCGCGATGGAACTACACGATTAGACCGAATCTGTAAAACCATTTTTGCGACGGGGCTTAGGCAGCGCGCTTCTGAAACTTGTCGGGCTGGAATTTCCCATCGGTTGCGTAGCTTGCGTTGATCTCCGTGAAAGAGCTCCACTTCTCCGGCAGGTCATCTAATGCGAAGATCGCGGACACTGGACAGACCGGCACGCACGCTCCGCAATCAATGCACTCTACCGGATCGATGTAGAGCTGTTCAACTTCGTCCAAGCGCGGCCGGCCGTCCTCGTAGACTGTTTCTTTTTTCGGGTGTATGCAATCTACGGGACAGGCATCTAC
>DATDGW010000642.1:0-2092 GCA_036521895.1 Candidatus Sulfotelmatobacter sp.
ATTTCGAGGTTCCAGGTAATTCCCGAAGGAATCTCGAGTCGGAGGGATCTGAACCCTACTTCCCGCCATCCCGGGCCGGCACATAAACCGCGCGGTACCGCAAGCGCACTCCCTTGTGCTGGCCTTTCACGGTGTCGGCCAGCTTCACAGTGAGCATGTGGCGCTTGCCGTCCAACGTCGCAGGCTGGAATCCCAGCTGATAGCGGAAATGCAGCTGCTGCAGAATCGCTGCCAAGGCACTTGCGTACGTATCACGCGTTGCGTCGAGATATCGCCCGCCGGTTTGCGTGGCAATGTAATGGGCCACTTCCTTCTGTTCGCCGATGAGAAACCAAATATGCGGAGATCGGCTGTCTCTTATTCCGAAAGCCATGGCCGAGGTCTCCAGGAGTTCGTCAACGAAGTGATCTGCCTCGGATTTAGGCATGCCACTGTGATCTCCGTAAAGAAAGATCACGACCGGAAGTGGTTCGGGCTTCGCCGAGCGGGTGGCATCGACAATGAGTTGCAAGGTCTTCTGCAGTGCCAGCTCGCCCTCTCTGTCGTGGCTTTTCGTGTCTGGCACGGGCGCGAGTACCTGCTCCAGGGCGCCGACCGCCGCACTGACATCGCTCGTCGGTTGCAGGTCGAGATTGGATTGCCCATCGTCACACCAGTGGGCGACTCCGAGCCTATCTTGTTTCTCCATGTTCTTCAGTGCCGGCTCCAGCAGATTGATTTGTCCTCGGAAGAATCCAGAGCCTTCCGCCTCGTACCCTTGCATGTTGCACAGCACGACAAACCAAAGCGCCAGCGGCCGGGTTGTAAATTCTGCCCCGCTGTCGAAGGTCTTGATCGGAACCAGTGCAGCGTTATCGAAAAGTCGGAAGTCATCCCGCTTCAGCGTCTTCACCGGAAGGCCGTTGTTGAGGGCAACGACGTCCACCAGGACCAGATTGGATGAGGTGTGAAACACAATTTCCGGTTCCTGTGCCCTCGTCGAGGAGACGAATGGGTTTAGCACGAGCAACAGCAGCCACAAAACCCGAGCTGGACGCGAACCTCGTAATCGAGTCAGACGAATCATGGAATGTTCAGGTTCCGCTACCTCCCGAACTTTTGGTTTGCTGTTCTCCCATAACCCCAGCGCGACCCAAAGGTGCCGCATTCACAGACGGATCCAGGGTCGACGCGCTCGGCTGACGCTGATCGGGGCATTGAGCTTTCCCAAAACGGAACCGACATTTATTCTTCGTGCTCTTCCGTTGACTTATTTGCAACCAGCGATCAATCCTGGCTAGAATTTAGGCCAAAGTTCGTTGAGGACGAGAGGGCGGGCTAAGTGCTTGCGGCTCAAGATTTTGCCCCTAAGTGATGTGCCGCATAGATTAGTTTGAGTCTTGACGCTAACTCCATGATTCCAATAGACCGGGGGAGGGGGGCTACCCCACCGATTATCAGAAAGTAAACACCCTCCCAAACGGGAATCAGCAAAGCCGCGCGAGAATCTTGATCCTCGCCCCCATCCCTGGCGATCACCGCCACTCAAGCCCCACGCGAGTATGATGAGCAGTTAACGATCACGCCCCATGATCGTCCGTCCCATCGCCGAACCCATTCTCGACGCCGAAGAGCGCTTTGAAGGCTTCGAGAACCTGATGCCTTTCCGCGTCCAGAACATTCTTCTAGTCTCGAGCCTCTACGACTCGTTTATCCTGCGCGAAGACGGACGCCTCAACGAACTCCTCATCGACGAATCGCTCGAACTGAACCTGCGCCAGATTCCCGGCATCACGCACGTGTCGAGTTGTGCCGAGGCGCTCGACCTGGCGAGTTCCAATCCGCAGTTCAATCTGATCGTGACCAACCTCGCCGTCGGCGACATCGACGCCGCACAACTCGCCCGCGAAGTTCGCCGCAAGGGCCTCGACGTTCCCGTGGTCGTGCTCGGCTATGACTATCGCGAGATCAAGAACTTCGTCGCGCACAATCCCGTCACCGACATCGACCGCGTCTTCCTCTGGCAGGGAACGGCCCGCATTCTGATCGCGATCGTCAAATATGTCGAAGACAAGCGCAACGTCCTGCATGACACGCGCGCCATGGGCGTTCC
>DATDGW010000643.1:0-4194 GCA_036521895.1 Candidatus Sulfotelmatobacter sp.
AGGATGCTTGTTGGAGCCGTTTATGGACGATGATTTAGGGAGCTTGAGCCGCGAAGAGCTTCTCGCCGAAGCGAAACGGCTTAGCAACTACCCAAGAACTACTTCACATCTGGGGTGAGATGGTGTAGTTCCATTTCGGCAGGACACGTTTCTGCCGGATCGAGAGTTGCGCGAGATCGCGTTTTGAGACCTTGACGCCAGTTGGGTAGTAGGCGGTGTCCAGGCGTGCGGTCACCTTCAAGCCGGTCGTAGTTGTGGTGGTGCGGATGAACTTCAGGGCCTTCTCATAACTGTCCAGAGGCTCGGCTTCCCAGTTTCTGCTGATCTGGCTAAACAGGCGATGCTCGATAGGATTCCATTTGGAGGCACCGGATGGGTAGTGGGAAACGGTGACGCTCAGTCCCAGGCCATCGCATAGTTGCCGCTGAAGTTCTTGCTTCCAGGCACCGCGCTGTGCTCCATTGCTGCCGCCGGTGTCAGCCAAGATGAGGATGTGACGGGATTGCGGATAGCGCTTGTGTCCTTCTATCTGCCACCACCTGCGAAGGCAGGAGACGGCGAAGGCCGAGGTTTCGTGGGAAATTCCCAGGAACACACAGCCGCGGTTGGCTTGGGTGTCGTAGATGCCATAGGGAATACCGATACCCTGGGCGGCAGACCGAAAGTCATGGTCGTTGACGTCGGTGAAGGATTGCTCCCACTTCACTCCGGGGTTCTTGAAGTTGCCGATCAACTCCCTCTTTTTGGCATCCACGCTGAGGACCGGATCGCCGCGTTTTTCGAACTGATCACGCTGCCGACAGAGATAGCGGAACTGACGGTCGCGGTCGGAAGTAGAACCGGCGGAAATCTTCTTGCGATTGGTGCGCAGGGAATACTTCATCTGCCGCAGCAGCCGGCCCACAGTGTTACGGCCGACTGCAATCCCCAGTCGCTGGAGGTGTCGAGCGATCTTGTCGGTGGTTTTCCGGGTCCACTTCAGCCCACTGATGGGGTCCCCAGCGGTTTCCCTTTCCATCAGCTTGTGAATGGCATCGATCACCCCGGGCGTTTTTTTTCCGTTGGTTTGCGCCCTCCACCCACGCCCCGCACCCGGCCCATTTCCACATCCTGCGCCAACAGTTGCCGTCGTCCTTTGGCCACCGTGTGCGGGTCCAGATGGAGAAGGTCAGCGATCTGGCGGTCTCCCCCCAACTGGAGCGATTCCAGGCCAGCGTATAAACGCCGTTGTTGTTCGTCCAGCAGGCTGGCAAACAGCACAATCGCTGCTCGCAGTTCATCGGACCCTGCGTCAGCGGATTCGGCGGCGCCTGACTCCAGCAGCCCTTGCCGAGCCTGCAACTGTTGTTGCCGCCTTCGAGGGTTGCTGGCGCAGTACAGATATAAGCCTGAGACAGTCTGCCGGACGATCCTGTCTTGCTCGGTCAACCGCAGCAGGGGCTCCTTCACTGGTACGTGGAGGAGGTCTTCCAATTCGGAAGCGAAATAGCCAGCCGGGGCCTGAGTGACGCAGACCTCCGCAGTGGCCACCAAGGTACCGTGCCGCGAAAACCAAACCGAGTCGAACGACCACAAACCGCGCTCATCGAAAGCGGCAATCTCATCGAGTGTATAAAAGGAACCGCGGTGGGAATAGCTAGCACGGTACCACAGTTCCTTGAGCTTGCGGAAAACGGTGATATCAGCTTCTGTGCCTAACAGTTGCTTCAATTGCGGCAAGGTGGCGATGCGATGGTTGCGCAGAAATCGCAGCAACAGGCTGGCGGGAAAGACGGTCGGGCGCATAATGCTATAGTTCCTCCTGATAGATTCTCTAATAGGACGAACTATAGCATATTCCATGAACCGGTTCACGGCGAGGCGGAGAGCTCGCTAATCGATGTACAAAGGGATTTCTGGCACTTTGGGGGGATCGGCTCAGGAAGCGGATGGGGGCGTTATGATTCCAATTTGCCTGCTCGCTGATACTTTATTATTGGGCGCTTCCTAAGTAGTTCAGAATCAGTTCAGGCAGTTGCTGAGTCTACACTACATTCGCGGTTGTGCTCGAGCCGATCCGGAAGGGTCAGCCCGAGCTGCTGAAGTAGGGATTTCTGTTCGGTGCTGGGTTCGGTGATGCGACGCAGACGGATCTCACGCCCGTCAGTGGTGGGCAGGACAATGTCGGCACTTTGCAGCGTGGACAGCAGCGAGAGTGCTTTCATCGGCGAGAAGGGCTGGGCATTATCGACGCCGCTTACCGATGGCTTCACTTCGATCGGTGCGCGACGTTTTAGCAGGTGTTTTAAAGTAACCCAGAGCGCATAACCCAAGAAAGCGACCATCACATGAGCTTTGACACGCGGCTCTTTCTGATGAAACAGCGGCCGAATCGAAAGCTCGCTCTTCAGCGCTCGAAAGGAAGCTTCGGCCTCGGTCAACTGCATGTATTTCGACCACAGTTCTTCGGCCGATGCCACCTGCAGATTGGTGCGCAACAGGTAGGCGCCTTCGCGCGACTCCCGCCACTTCTGATGGCCTTCTTTGATCTGCCAGAATAAACGCACGCCTTCGGGGGTATCGCGCAGAGACACATCATAGAGATCGTTGACCGATGGATGGCGCGCCTGGATCTTCCCCAGCCGGCGCTCCATTTTGTTGCGGTCCTTCAGCCGGCCCAGCACGATCGCCTTTTCCAGACCTTTCAACGCCTTCTCCATGCTGCTGGAAAAACGTTTTCGGATGGCCTGCTCTTTTTCCTTGCGTCCCGCCGTCCGACACAGAATGTACGTCTCCTTGCCCTGCGGAATGGCCACCTTCTTTACTTCCACTTCAGGCCGGACCTGCGTCCAGTCATCTTTCACCAGTTCAGTTTCGAACTGCTTCATCTGGCTGCGTGGCGTGCCTACCAGATACTGGCCACCGCGCTTGCCAATCGCCGCCAGGTTCTCCTCGCTGACGATGCCACGATCGAATACCCAGATGCGTCGTGCCTGGCCGTACTTGCGCTCCACCATGCGCAGAATCGTCTCCATCGTGGACACATCGGCGCGGTTGCCGTCAAAGGTTTCGTAGCTAAACGGGAAGCCTTCGCTGTTGACGATGAGCGCGATTACCATCTGCTCGCAGTCCGGCCGGTGATCCCGCGAATAGCCACGGCGCATCATCGGGTTCTTTTCCGCCAGCCCTTCCACGTACGTGCTCGTCAGATCGTAGAGCAGCACATCGAACTCGGCTCCGAACAACTCCCCGTAGCGCTCCTTAAGGTGCCGTTCCAGCTTGGTCTTGTGCGGCAATATGCGATCCAGACACCGATATAGGCGCGTGTCGTTGATCTTCTCTTCTTCCATCCCCAGCAGATCGTCGAGCGCCGTTGAGGGAAACCAACGTTGTTCGATGGCCAGTTCGCTGCCAGGCGCGCACAGCCGGTTAATCGCCAACAGCGCTGCCACACGCGACCAGGGCACATCGGCAGGATCATCGTCCACCGCCTGCTCGAAGAAGCGGTCCAGTGCCAAGCGTCTCCACAACTCCAACCCCAGATAGCCGGCGCCGAACTGTCGCGTCCTCTCCAGGCGCACCCGATTGACCAGCACGCGCGCCACCTGCGGATCGTCGGCCGGCACCTCCACATGGGAGGGAAACAGCTTCAGTTGCTGCGCTTCTCCGTGTTCGTTAAAGACCTCAATCGTCTTCAGCCACCGCGCCTGATCGGAACCGTTCAGCTCCCCCAGGTGGCAGAGCGTTCTCTGCCGCGGACCATCCGGCGTGCGCACCGATTCCACCAGCGACCAATAGGTGTGTTGTTTGCCATCTTTGCCGCGACGGTTAGGACGCAAAAACATTCTGGATCGATCGTGTCATGAGTCCCGTCGCGGCACAAGAGGGTAGGTCTACACTACATCGCATTTTTCGGAGGGGCAGATTGCAAACACGCCACTTGCTCCGGTTGAAGGCCTCAAAATCGTGGAAAATCGCCGTTCCGTGACGAACGTGGGCTAATCATGTCGTGGTGGTGAAGTGCCAAGCTGCGGGCCAAGGCTCTCATGGGAATCGGCTAGACGGTAGGCCTGACGTTGGAGGATAGCCTTCCATCCCGACAATGCGGCAACCGGAGATCCGGCGATTTTTTCCGCATCGCGGAAGCTTACAAGATCCTCGGCGATGCAGAGAAGCGCGCGGCTTACGATGCGTACTTGGAAGCGTACGCCAGTC
>DATDGW010000644.1:0-1792 GCA_036521895.1 Candidatus Sulfotelmatobacter sp.
ATCATGAATAGCACATCCGCGATCTATTGGCACTCCGATGGCGGCCCAGTGCTTCATAGCGGCTCGGCGTTCTTAGTGCGCACCAACAAGGCGATGTTCGGTGTCACGGCGAAGCATGTCTATGAGGGATATCTTGCTTCCGCCGCTTCGGAACCGATGGTCTATCAGGTCAATGACCTGGCGATCCCCTTCGAAGAACGCCTGATATCTGTGGGTGCCGACGTCGATATCGCCACATTTCGCGTCACGCCCGCCGAACTCGCCTACTTAGCATCTGTAAGAAAATAATTGTAGCATTATGAGCGGGGCGCAATGGTGTAATTCCATTCGCCGTGGAAACTGTCGGGGCGCAAGTGGATGGTGGCAAACTCCTGTTTGCCTACCTTGATTCCTTTCGGGTACTTGCCTGTGTCCAACTGGCTTTGAACTCGAAGACCGGTTCTTGTCGTGGTGGCCGCAATCAGATTGACGATGACTTCATGGCTCACTAGCGGTTTGCCACGCCAGTTCTTCGTAATGAAGGAGAACAAGCGGTGCTCGATCTTGTTCCATTTGCTGGTTCCCGGCGGGAAATGACAGACCGAGATTTCTAGCCTGGTTTCGTCGGCCAACTTCTGCAATTCCAACTTCCACAACCGCACGCGCGATCCGTTGCTGCCTCCACTGTCCGCCGTAATCAAAAGCTGACGGGCGCCGGGATACGTTTCTCGCCCCATCATGTTCCACCATCGCCGGATGCTCTCGACAGCGAAGGCTGATGTGTCATGATCGGTGCCAACGCTCACCCAACCGGCATTTTGCCCCAGATCGTAAACTCCGTAGGGAGCGTCTTTCTGCTTCCCGAAATCGTGCACCTGGACGGGTTCGGGATGACCCTTCGGCCTCCATTCGCGGCCCCCATTCTTATAGTCCCCTACTTGTTCCTTCTTTTTCGTGTCGACGGAAATAGCTGGCTGGCCAATCTTCAGGAATTCCGTCGCCTTCGCATTGATATATTCAAATTGCGCATTGCGGTCCGGATGCGAGGACCCTTCCTTCGTCTTGCGGTTCGCCTGCAGGCTGTACTTCTGTTCATGCAACAGTTCCGCAACCAGCATGTGGCTCACCTCGTGTCCCTTCGCGCGCAGTTCGTCGGCGAGATTCCGCACGCTTTTGCATGTCCACTGCAGCGGTGACTGAGGATCCCCTCGCGTCATGGGTTCCAGTAGCTTTTCCAGATCGTGCAGCAGATCCGGATCTTTGAGTGATGCTTTCTTCCGGCCGCCCCCCTTTTGCCGAACCGGCACGCGCCTCCGCTGTGACCGATCCGGCTTCTGATGCAATTCCGTGAGGCCCACTGCGATGGCACGTCTCGAAACCCCGCTGGCACGCGACACCAGCGAGATGCCACCTCGGCCGTGGGCATCGCTCTCCGCAGCCGCCCATAAACGCCGTGCGCGTTCATCTAGCCACGGCTCCAAGCGGGAGAAACGCTGCTTGATCTCACCCTCGCTGGCCATAAAAACATTCTAGGCCAGAAATGATTTAATTGCTACACTTATTTTCTTACAAACGCTAAGGACGGTAGCACCCGAACCGTCCACGAAATTGTCGCCCGATCCGCACACCAGATATCAAAGCCAAAGGCATCGAAGGAGGCTCCAGCCGATAACGATCCGCAGGCCCAGAACTCTTCAGTTGAGCCGGGAGTGCCGGCGGAGGTGGAAGCCGATGTTGAAGTTTGGCCATCCTAAACTTGCCGTTGTCCCCTTGCTGGGAATGCTCTCTTTAGGCGTTGGCGTGCTGGCCGCCA
>DATDGW010000645.1:0-1632 GCA_036521895.1 Candidatus Sulfotelmatobacter sp.
CGGTTCGCATGGCGCGCGGCCAGGACGTCACACCGGCTTTTGAGGGATGGATCGCTAACCCCGACGGGACGTTCACCCTGTATTTCGGCTACATGAACCGGAATTACGAAGAAGAACTCGATATTCCGATTGGCCCCAATAACAACATTTGTTTCGCTCCGGACGGGGTGGACAGTACGCTGGGAGTAAGTCGACCCATTGAATCACGCTGCGACCTCTGTTTCAAGCTGAAAATCGCGTCGTGCTTGAACTGGTGTGCGATAGTTTAGTCGTTCGATAATCCATTGATGGTTGTAGCGATCCCGGAACTCCATCAGGGCGGCGCGGAGTTCCACGAGGTTCGGGAAACGACGGATCCACAGGAGCTGTTCTTTCAGCGTGCGAAAAAAGCGTTCGATGCATCCGTTTCCTTCGGGTTGTCGCACGAATGCGGGGGATGGTTCGATTCCTAAGAACTGGATTTCGCTCTGGAAGTCATCGCTCATGTAGACACTCCCATGATCGTGACGGAGGAGCAGACCGATGGCGCTGCCGGCGGAGAAGCCGGCGAAGTATTCCTTGACGCCCTGGCGAATCGGCTCCAGCGCTTCAAACCGAGTCGCTCTCTTGACGACGTGGATGCCCACGCATTCCGCCGTACAGTGATCGATAGCGGCAAACACCGTCACCGCACCCTCTGCCTCGGTAAACGTGGCAGTGGCATCGGTGCCCCACATCTGATTGGGCGCCTCGGTCAAGATCGTCCCGTCGTGCGGGTTGTGGCGCGTCATCTCCGGCTGGCGCGAGGGAGAAAGCAGGTGATGCTCCCTCAACAGCCGGAGAACGCGGTCTTTCGAAGTGCGCACGCCCCGGTGACGCAGGCGGGCCCAGATCTTCCGATAACCTTCTCCGGTGAAAACGGGTTCGGCCAGGAGCTGACGAATCTCTCCGACGAGCTCCTCGTCGGAGTGTACCTTGGGTCCGCGTTTCTTTGGCTCCCGCGGCTGTTGCCGGCGCTGTCGCGCTGCGTAAAAACTCGACCGCGCCAGGTTCCACACCGCAGCTACCCGTGCCACACCATACGGCTGATCACTGGAAGGCGAAACGGTGCGGCTCATCGTTTCGACTTCCAGAACGCAAAAGGGCGGCCGTCCTCCAGACGGGCGATTTTCTCGCGCAACAATTCGTTGTCCACGCTTACCTTGGCGACGACCGATTTCAGTCGGCGTTTCTCTTCGTCTTCGACATCGACCTCCCGGCTCTTCAAGCCTGCCTCACCGCTTGCCAGGAAGCGATCGCGCCATTCGGTCAGCTTGGCGGCGGTAACGCGATGCTTCCGGGAAGTGCTCTCCAGATCCGCGCCGCGGAGGAGTTCCAGGATGACCGACAGCTTGCGTTTGGATGACCATCGGCCCCCGCCGGCGGTCGCCAACGATGCAGGGGCATCCTCAGTCGCCCTACGGGCTTCTTCGGACGCCCCTGCATCTTGTTTTTTCGGGTTGGACATGCATTCTCTCCTTTAGAACATTTTCCACATCAAATGTTCCCAATGCACTGTCCAAAAGAATTCCGGGCCGGGGGACGAAAAGGTGATTTCCTCACCGGCAAACGTCAGTCTGCCAGATTTTGACGAAGCCATGCGGTGGGTGGAAG
>DATDGW010000646.1:0-4346 GCA_036521895.1 Candidatus Sulfotelmatobacter sp.
AGTGACATTGGAGAACTGTTTTCGATCCGCGCGCTGCTCGAGCCGGAAGTCCTGAAGTTGTCGATACCTCATCTCACGGACGAAGACTTCTCCCAAGCGGACGCCGTGCTGCGTAAGTACGTTAGCGAACTCCGTCGCCAGGAACACGTCTCGGCTTGGGGCCGCCTGAACTGGCAATTTCATTCCATCCTCTACTCTCGAGCCAACCAGCCGCGCTTCATGGCCATCATCCGAAACGTGAACAACAGCGGAGAGCGTTATACCCGCCTGCAGTTGTATCTCACCCACGGCGTGCAGCGCGCGAATGAAGAGCATCACCGTATCCTCGAGCTGTGTCGGCAGCGCAACGTTGATGCGTCCTGTGAGCTCCTCCGAGAGCACATCCGGCACGCCGGCGACTCGCTCAAAGAAGTGCTCCAACAAAAACGAACTGAGGCTCAGGTTGAGCCAGAGAGTACGGGTCGGCGTTCGAAGTCCTAAGCATCGGCCATCCCTTTCGATTTACCCTCGTCCTTACTGAATCTTGAGCAGAATCGCCCCGTGCCGCCCGACATCGCCCGTGTAGCTTCCAGTGAACGATCCCAAGTCCTTGTGTTGCCAAAGATCTCGCAACTGCGCACTAGACCGCGCACCTACCTCTTTAAAGTTGACCGTAATTGGATTTGTGGATTCTCCGCGATTAAAGAGCCCGACGGCAACACTGCCATCGGCAAGAGGCTTCGCCCACACCTCCAGAGGGCCCTCTTGGGCGACGCGGTGTCCCTGCACTCCCTTTGCGTCCTGATCAACGGCGATCACCTCCTTATTGGTCAGGATGTCCAGTGTCTCCTGGTTCATCTTTGAGAGGTCATTGCCTGCCAACAAAGGTGCGGCCAGCAGGGCCCACAGGCTCATGTGCGTCATGTACTCGTCGTGGTTCATGCCGCCGTTGCCCACTTCGAGCATGTCAGGATCATTCCAATGCCCGGCCCCGGCAAATGGCTCCAGACCATCCTGGTCGAATCCGATCACCGACATCCGGTCGTAGTGATCCGTGATGTCTTCGGTTGTGCGCCACAAATTGCCGCCCACTGAAGCTCCCCAGCGCCAAACGCGCTCGTATCCGTACTGACACAGGCTGTATACCATGGGTCGTCCGGCGCGCACGAGGGCATCGTGCATCTTCTGGTAAGCCGCCGTCATGTCGCTGCGGCGGTAGACTTTCTCGGCGCTGCACCAGTCATACTTCAGATAGTCGAATCCCCACTTTGCGTATTCCTGCGCGTCTTGCTCCTCGTGTCCATAGCTTCCTTCATACTTCGCGCATGTCTTAGGACCGGGAGATGAGTAGATACCCGCCTTCAGACCTTTGCTGTGAATGTAATCCACCAGGCCTTTCATGTCTGGGAACTTCGCGCTGGGCCGAATTCTTCCTTGCTCGTCGCGATCTCCCTGCCAGCAATCGTCGATGTTTACATAGACGTATCCGGCCGCCTTCATTCCATTACTCGCGATGGCATCTGCCGCGGCACGAACATCCTCAGCTGTAACCTTGCAGGCGAAACGATTCCAACTATTCCATCCCATCGGAGGAGTGGCGGCCAGCGTGGAATCAGCAGCCATTTCGCAGCCAACAACTGCCGTAATGAAGGCGATCAGGATTTGAGTTCTCATGCTCGAGGGCCTCGTCCTCTTCCCGCGGATCGAATCCGCCTTAGCCAAGCTGTCCCACAATCTCAAATCGTTTGGTGTTTGCAGTTGGAATCACCACGCTATCTCCGTGAATTCCTCCCAGAGACGCAGGTTTGCCGTTCACGGTGACGTGCTGCAGAACCATGCGCGTCGGAAGGCGAAGCTTGAAATGTACTTCTTTCGGATCGCTGGCTCCCGTCAGTTCTACTTGCCCGACAACGACCTTGCCCGCGGGCCTCGTGATCAGGCTGAAAGTAACTCGGCCCCAACGCGTGGGAGCCTCTTGAATTTGGATCTGCTTCCCAGAGCCTACCCACTCTCGTGGAACACCTTTCGCCAGGTACAGAATCTCTTCGTCTGAATCTTCCAATACCAACATCCAACGAACCAGCAGCGGAATCGTCTGCTGTGCAGGGACGCAATAGGTTCCCGCTTCGCCTGTGATGCCAGTAACTTCGCCCGCCGTCCAACTTCCGCGCGTATGAGCGTGATAGCGATGCGCGTAAAGAAACAGCAGAAACTCCTCGATCCGGTCCAACCGCAAAAGCATTTGCGCGTATCCGTACGATATGAATCCTAGAATTTCTCGCCCCTGCGGCCCAAAACGCCACACGTTGGACACCACACCCAGCGTCGTTGCCCCGTGAGCCCGCATGCAGTCGACCACCAGGTTCGCCAGGTTCGAAGGCAGGATATCGGCTTGCAGCAGTTCGGAATACGGCCGGTGAGGCCATTGCTGAGGACTGGGCTTCTCTTTCTCCAGCGACTCGCGGAAGATGAGGGTCGTTCCTGGGAAGAGTCCGATATAAGGCGGTGTCTTATCTTTCTGCACATTCCGTTCGATGCTCTTGACGGTTCGCTCCCGGAGCGTCTTGCTCCGCTTGAACCAATCCTCAGCCAGAGGTTGCATGCCAGGCGTCGAAGTAACTCGGGCTAACTGAGTCCACACTTTCGCCAGATCCTTGAACCCGCGCGCAGCAAACGCGCTGTTTGCGTAATATGGCTGCCAATATAAGGATGGAGTTTCGACCAAGCACGAATCCGATTCGCTCCACCCGCGGATCAGACCGCATCCCGGGTTATCCTCTGGCAGTCGAAGACTCTCGTCGTGCATATCGGCCAGCAGTTTCGCGGTCGCTTCGATCTTCCCCCTGTGCTTCAGAAGCAGCGCGCTGTCGGCCGTGTAGTGGAAGTACCGCGTTAGAAGAGAAAGTGTCATGCCAAACTGCGCGGTCTCCGGACCACGCATATCGATCAGGCCCTTTTCGTCCACGTATTCGGAAAAGTAGTTGTCGATGAAGAGCCGTGCAGTACCCAACCGCCCCCACTCCATGTTGGAGTAGATGGCGCTGTTGAATATGTCCTGGAAGCCGTCATATTCGGATCCGGCATAATCGCGATCCACGGCTCCGTACTTCGGATAAATACCGCCCGGCCTAGTCATCAGTTCTTTGACGAACGCATGTTTTGAAAGATCAACCCAGTCGTTCTGCGGCAAAGAAGCAGGAGCACAATCATCAAGGAGTCGGTGCCAATATTCGGCAAAAGCCAACAGAGCACGATAGAACTGCTCCGGTTTGGGATCCTGACGGGCCGGTGGATACGCGGGATAGCTGTTGCCGTAAACTACTTCCGCGATCTGGCCATTCTCAATACGGGCGGCGCGATGCCAAGTGTGCACGATGTACTTATTCTTGTTCGGGCGTACGTCGCCGAAGAGTATGACCTCCCATTGGCCTTCGCCCTCAATGCTGACTATTTTGCGAACGGCTGGCATCCAGCCCCCCACGAGGCCATCATAGATTTGTCCTTGCCGCATTGCCTTCTGGAGTCGAGCGGAGTACTGGCCGGGATGATAAGTTCGTGTGCCTCCGCCGCGGTAGACAGGAGTAACGTCGTAGGCTTCTTTGGTCCCTACGAGGGTCGTCCACATTCGGGGGTTCTTCTCGGCAGATGCCATCGGAGGCGCCGCCGTTCTCACCGCTTCCGGATCAGGATCGCCTTCTCTTAACAGCCGATCCGCCAGCAGATCCGCGGATGACAATCCGATGTCTTTCAGCTCCAAACCCAGATAGGGCACTCCCTCTGGCATAGAAGATTCAGCGCTCTTTCGAAGAACGAGAGTTGCGCCGGAAGAAGACACGAAGACCAGCGAGCCATCCCGCGTGCGAAGGTCTTCGTGGACTTTCCAAATGGAACCATCCGCGTTGAATTCTGAAACGAGGGTGTACCCTTCCACCGACACCGGCGCAGCCGCAGCCACTTTCTGTGGCAGATACCTGCGGGGTTCCGAAACCGCGCGACCGTCTAGCAGCTCGAGACCAGCCGCGCTCACCGCCATACCTTGCAGGAATTTTCTTCGGTCCATCAGAGTCTTCTCTTCGTTATCGAACCGCCACAAGAGATCACTAGCGACGTCGTCGCCGTCTCGAGGAAATCCCCTCTCGATCTTCCTTAATGTCGAAGTCGGCCGGCGGCGTAACGCCGAGGAGGTACCGGACGAAATAGTCCCAGCGCCGCCGAACCAGATAGAGCGCGTGATCCCCGCTCTCACCGTGGAACATGTTGGGGACCAGCAGCATGTCGAAATCCTTGTTGGCCTTCATCAGCGCATCGGCAAGTCGCATGGTTTCGACCGGATGCACATTGTCATCGACGTCGCCGTGTTCCAGTAA
>DATDGW010000647.1:0-3152 GCA_036521895.1 Candidatus Sulfotelmatobacter sp.
CTCGTATCATCATATGGACGCCATGGGAGCCGATGTAACCCACCGTCGCCGTCAGGCTGGGAGTGATTTGGCGCTGGAAGTTGATATTCCACTGCTCGACGTAATTGCGCTTCGGATTGGACTCGACAAATGAGCCGTTGAAGTTGCAAATCTGCTGCGGCGACGGGCATGTCGGGTCCGGCTTCAGTGCGAGGTTCGAGTATGCGCTCCCCGGAGCGTTAGGGGGGATGCCAACCGTCCCAGTGAGCGCCTGGGCATTGCCAGTGACGGCCGAGAGGAAAAACGGCGCCCAGTTCTGACTGAACCCCAAGTATCCCGGCAGCGGCAGAACGTCAAAGATGGCGAAGCCACCCCGAATGGCCGTCTTCCCATCGCCCTTGGGATCCCAGGCAAAACCGAATCGCGGTTCAAAATCAAGAGTGGTGGGGTTCTTATACCTGAATCCGGCGTGAAGACTGCGATTTTAGGGCTGGATCGGTTTCAGTCGGTGAACCTTGCGCAGGATGTCATTAGCCAGATTCTGTAGCAGCGGCGACTCTCGGAGGCGAAGAACCGGTCGGTTCTGCGGGCGAGTCAGTTCACCCGGCAGCAAGAACAGTTTGTGGCGCAGCTTTTGAAGAGTCAAGCTCTGCCAGGATTCCTCCAGGCAATTCCGCTGAAACGCAGTGACCAGGTTGTAGGCAAGCCGAATGATCTCCATGTACAGCGCGTTGGCTGCAAACGAAGAAGTCGGGATTTTGCGCAATGCATAATCTTCACGCAGTTCACAGATCCGCGGCTCCATGGCGGCCCGCCCATCATAGAAGTGCCAGATGCCACCCGCCGTCAGATCCATATTGGTTACCCAGGCGCGATACATGTAGCGGCCCATGGTGAAGAGCGTGGTTTCAGCTTCCTCGTTGGGAATGAATCGTCGCGCCACCACGAATTGACGGGCGTGCGGCCAACCGTGGGAGCGGTGATCGAACTCGGCCATCTCCCACTGCTTGTTAACGGATTCATATCGTAAGCCCGGAAGCAATCGCTTGAATGCTTGGGTCAGGCGGGCCACGACCGCATACTGCGCAGCTCTGGCTTCGAGGATTTCCAGGACTGGATTGAAACCAAAACCGGCATCCGCCCGCACACGCAGCTCTCGAATATTTGGTGGTACGTTGACGAAACAAGACGCCAGCAGTTCAACGCTGCCATCCCATGTGCCAGCGTTGCCTGGCCGCAGTTCGGTATCCCACAGATAGGAGGAGTTGGCTTCCAGGCACAACAGCGGATTGTAGGAACGCTTGCCCCGATAACGGGGATTGTAGCCGACCTCCGCCTTCTGCTGACGCCCGAACACCGTGACCACACTACTGTCGAGATCAAAGATCAAGCGGGAGCGGTGGTCTGGCCGGTGGATGAAACTTTGCAGCAGTCGATCGTTCACCCGGTGCATCTGTTCCAAAAACGAGTCGGGAGCCTGGTGCAAGAAACGGCGCAACGTTTGTGGATCGGGGAAGCTCGGCAGCCCGGTCAGGTATTGGAAGGTACCGTTGAAGCGTAAGAATGACGCGGTCTCCAAGCGGTCCAACCCCAGCACAATTGGGTAGACCAGAGCCATTATCATTTGGGACAGACTGTATCGATGGTTGCGCCTGGGGTAGGCCAGGTGCCGGGCCAGGAAGTCGCGCACCTGCAGCACTTGAAGGAATTCGTGAAAGAAATACGCACCGCCATAGTGCGTCAAACCCCTATGATCACAGGCGATTCGTAAATTTCGTGGCGCCCTACGCATCTGAGCCTTACCTCACCAAAAGTTAGGTAAGGCTCAGAGTATCAAAATCATCTGTAAGGCCCGTCAATCAGCCTGTTGAGCGGCATTCCGGACGTGGAATGCGCCGGATCCAGGTACTTGGCCACGTCCAAGTCTGAGGATAAGAGCTGAGCCAGATCTCTGTTTATGATCCGATCGGTTCCCGGCTGCGGCCCGATTCGCGAAGACAAAGATGTTTTGGTGGTGAAAGGAGACGACGCATGACGAAACGAGGCCGGCCGTTCGAAGCAGGTAATAAGATCGGTCATGGACGTCCGCTTGGGAGCCGTAACAAGAACGGCCTATTGATCGAGGAGCTTCTAAACGAGAACTCGGAGTCTCTGCTGCATAAGGCCCTAAACTTGGCCCAACAAGGCAATATACCGATGCTGCGCTTACTTCTGGATCGCGTTTTGCCGCGGCCGAAAGATGCTGCTGTTAGCATAGGACCTTTACCGATGAGCACGCCTGAAGAATTATTGCAGGCGCAGGAGGATGCAGGAACTCGCATTGGGTCAGCTCACCCTGAATCAAGCAGAACAGATTTTCTCTCTGATCGAAGCCCGTCGTCGAGTGCTGGAGACTCAGGAACTAGAACAGCGACTGCGCGCCCTAGAAGAACGGATGTCGGGTAGCAAGCCTAACAAAGCGGCATGAGCCAAGGGCGCTTCGCGTTATATTTGCGTTAATTTAACGCATTGGGGTTTCGGGTGCTGCATCCGTCAGGCCGCGATAATGCCCCTGCACGTCGCCAAAGCGTGGCGCCGGCTACCTTGCTTGGTAACACAGTTTCTCAGAACGATGCGCTCCCCAGGGCGTGGCTGGTTTGCAGGACGGCGGCCATCACGCGTTCGTATTGCATGCGCATGGGACCCAGCACCGCCACTTTCGCCGGCATTCCGCTGGCCATCCGCACCGTCATGCCGATCAGGGTGAGATCTTTCATGGTAGGGTGGGCCTGCTCCAGCCCTACGTGGACTTCGAGCTCGCCCGCGGGCAGATCGAGGAAGCGGTCCAGCAGCTCGATCAGGCGCTTTTTCTCCTCGAGCGCGCGGAGCAGCTCGCGCAGTTTTTCGCGGGTCAGGTGAAGGTCCAGGCCCAGAAGATTCGAGGCGCCTTCCATGTGCACATCGGGCGCCGTGTCGACAGCGAGAAGGCCGTTGTTGCACAGCAGCTGCAACTTGCGCTCGACGGCATCGTACAAAGCGCGCTCCTCTTCCATGCGCCGGAGCAGTTCGCGCCGGGCCGCGCCCAACTGCCAGCCGCTGAAGTTGTGGTTGACATAGTTGCGCACGGAAATCAGTTCTTCGGGACTCACCGGATCATCGAGGTACAGCACCCGGTTGCGCACCATGCGGTCGCG
>DATDGW010000648.1:0-23345 GCA_036521895.1 Candidatus Sulfotelmatobacter sp.
CACTCAAGACCCAACCGGCCGCGCATGAGCTACCTGCCAGGCCCCGCTGACGGCACCTGCTGCTACAATCCCTGCCGTCAGGAGACCCGTCCCGTGAAACTTTCGCTCGCTTGCGTACTCTTGTTCTCCACATGCCTTGCCCAGACCACCGCACCCTCGCTCGGCAAACAGAAAGTCCTCTGGCAGAAACTGGAATCGAGTATTCAGCAGGTCGACCAGCACCTCGACGGCGTCATGGGAGTCGCCATCGAAGACCTCATCACCGGCGACCACTTCTTCCTGCATGAAGGCGAAGTCTTCGCCCAAGCGAGTTCTATCAAGATCACTGTCCTGGCGAATCTCTACCTGCAGGTGCAGCAGGGAAAGCTCAAGTTGACCGATCTGTACATGGTGCAATCGTCCGATCTGGTTCCCGACAGCGACATCATGGGCGGACTCACGCCCGGAGTAACCCGGCTCACCCTGCGCGACCTGGCGACAATGATGGTCGCCGTCAGCGACAACTCCGCCACCAATGTGCTCATCGACCGCGTCGGCATGCAGAACGTGAATGCCATGCTCGACTCGCTCGGACTCACCCATACGCGTCTGCGCCGCAAGATGATGGACCTGCAAGCCGCCAAGGAAGGCCGGGAGAACATCTCAACCCCGCTCGAGATGATGGCCCTGCTCGACGCGATCTACCACGGCAAGCTTCTGGACAAAGATTCCACCGCCGACTTCTTCAAAATGCTGAGTACCAATAAGAGTTCCTTCATCCCGCACGACCTGCCCGCTGATCTCAAAGTCGCCAACAAGCCCGGCGAGCTGGAAGCCGTGCGCAATGATTCGGGCATCGTCTTCGTCGAAGGCCGCCCCTATGTGATTTGTGTGATGACGGCGTTTCTGCGCAACGAACGTGACGGGGAAGAGGCAATCAGCAAAGTTTCACTCGACGCCTGGCGCATGTTCGATCGCCTCAGCCGTGCCTCCGAATACGGACGAGTCGTCTCCCCCGGAAACGGAAGCCGCTAGCGCGCTGGGGTGGGGGGACACTCATGTCCGCTGCGTTTGACTTTGATTTTGTCTCGATCTCCTCGCTCCAATCTACGACGCGCTCGCCCCGCTCTTCTTGGCAGGGCTAAACTGCTGCCGCACGAACTGCTGGACAGCCTTCGCTTCCAGCGGCTGCTAGAAAATATTAGCTTTGCCCAACCTCGCACCCCCAGTTCGAGCAGCCGCTCCCATTGGCGCCTCTGCGATGACTCGGAGACTCATCTTGTGCGCCAGGGTGGTAATCAACTCCACTATGTCGGTGGCGGCTCGGTCCGTCTGCATCTCCCGCACCAGCGATCGATCGATTTTCAGCGCGTCGACAGGGAAACTGTCTGAGCCCGCGCAGCCATGTCATGCCCGTGCCAAGTCATCGAGAATTACTCCGATCCCCATATGCTTCAGGCGCGAAAGCACGGTGACCGTAAGCCTGGGATTCGGCTGCGGCCACGCTTTCCGTCATTTCAAGTTGCAGCCGTGCCGGGTTGACGCCGGTCAGCTGCAGCGCATCCTGTATATCGTTCACTAGGCGCGCGTCAGCCAGCTGTCTCGCCGATACGTTCACCGTAATATGCATGACAAGGATGGCAGCTGGAGTCGGTGGCCAGCACGATTCGCGACGACGATGGTGAAGTCGCTGGTGATCGTGAATCGCGACATCACTGAACGCAAGCGGGCGGAAGAGCAACTCGAGCACGACCTGTTTCACGATCCGCTGACGAATCTACCCAACCGCCGGCTCTTTCTCGACCGCCCGCAAAGCTGCGCGCGCGGGAGGGCGGACGACACTACGCACTGTTGCTCATGAACGTGGATCACTTCAAAGTGTTCAATGAAACGATGGGCACGGCAGCGGGCGATCATGTGTTGCTGGAGCTGAGCCGAAGGCTCGCGAGTCGCTTGCGGCAGGATGAAACCATGACGCGTCGTGAGAGCAGCGGCCTCACCCGAGGCCGTACTGTTCCGGTTGGGCGGCGATGAATTCACCATCCCGCTCGACGTTGTCGACGATCCCCGCGATGCCATGCCAGTGGCCAAGGGCATGCAGGTTGCGGTCGCGGAGCCATTCTTTCAGGAGACCCGTGAGGGTGCTTGATGCGGTATTCCAGCCCTTTTTTTCGTGCCCGTCTCCCGGGCCTCCCGCGCCGCATCGAGTACCCGGAAGCGATCGTGGAGATGGATCTGCTCGAAGGCGGACGTCTCCCCCAACTCCGCCGCCGAGTACCCCAGAATTCTCTTGTACGCCGGACTGTTGTACGGCCGTCGTCTCTTCACGTCCACCAATGCGATCATGTCGGCGGCGTTCTCCGTCACGATCAGGAACAACTCTTCCTTCTTCTTCGACTCCCTGGGGATTTGATAAATCCGGACCTGCTGGTAAAGAGCCAGCACCGCGAGCGCTCCCAGCGAAATCCAGAACCATTGCACAGCATGCAGAGGTCTCCTGAGAAGACCTATCGGCCGGAATGCCGCGGCCGATTAATCCTTGCGTCCAAAGCGCGAGACGCGCATCTACGTAGGCATGCCAACCTCGAAGGAATTCAACCTGCCCGGTGCCGTCGCCGTTCTCACTCGCACTCCCGCAGTTCTGGATGCGCTGTTGCGGGGGATGCCGAATCTATGGGTGCACACCAATGAAGGACGCAGTAACGAAGGGAAGCATTCCTGGAGCGCCTTCGACATCGTGGGCCACTTGATCGTGGGAGAGCGCACCGATTGGATGCCGCGCGCCCGGGTCATCCTCGAAATAGGGGAAGCGCGGCCCTTCGATCCCTTCGACCGCTTCGCGCAGGAGAAAGAGAGTCAAGGCAAATCCCTCGATCAACTCCTCGACGAGTTCGGGCGCCTCCGCCGCGAGAATCTGGCCGCCCTGCAGGCGCTGAATTTACCGCAGGAAGATTTCGCACGGCGCGGCACGCATCCGGCGCTGGGGAAGGTGACGCTTGGGGAACTGCTGGCGACCTGGGCCGTGCACGATCTCACGCATCTGCATCAACTGTCACGCGTGATGGCGCACCAGTATCGTGACGCCGTCGGCCCATGGAGCGCCTATCTCGGCGTCCTGCATTGCGCTGGTCATAGCGCTTAGTACGTGACTGAATTGAAGCCGCTTTTGCGGTGAAAAGCAGGCCGTGTCCGGTTCACATCTGCGGCCGTAGTTTTTGACAGTTGTCGAACTGCCCAGGGGAACGTAGCCTAGTATCTCCGCGCAAAGCGCGAATGCGTCGCGGCATGGCGAACGTCTGAGAGTTCAGACCGCCGGATCAGGAAGGACCTATGACCACACTGGAAACTGGGTTGAAAAGAGCATTTGGAACCTCGCTCGTGTTGTCGATCATATTGATCATTTTCGGTCTCGTGGCGATCGCGTTGCCGATGGTTTCATCCATTGGAGTGGCGCTCATCATCGGGTGGATGGTGATCTTCGCCGGTGTTGCGCAACTCGTTCACGCCTTTCAGTCAACGGGCATCGGCCATATTGTCTGGAAGGTCCTGGTCGCGCTAATTTACCTCGTGGCCGGATTCAGCTTGATCGCCCGTCCTGCTGCTGGAGTCGCCGGTTTAACCCTCGTGCTGGGGATATTTCTGTTCGCCGAAGGCATCGCCGACGTGGTTGCCTATTTTGCTACGCGCAAGACTGGTCACTCACCGTGGATGCTGCTCGATGGAATCATCACCCTGGTCCTGGGTTTCATGATCTGGAATCGCTGGCCCTCGAGTTCGTTGTGGGTCATCGGAACGCTTGTCGGAATCAGCATGGTGATGACCGGCACGACTCGCCTCATGATGGCATTGGCAATTCGTAAACTGGCGAGTCATCTCAGCGATACTCCATTGCAGAAACGGGCAGCATAGCCGGCAGGAAGCGACAAACGCCTATCGCCCGGCCCATAATGTTCTCATGACCGTCCGCCGCGTGAAGACCTACACCGGTGCCCAGGGATACGTCTACCAGTACTACTTCGTCGGCAAGCGTGCTGCTCTGCCAGACGATCCCGAGGCCCCGGCCACTGAGTTCATCTTCGACGTGACGTCCGACCGCAAGCTCACTTACGCTGTCAGCGTGTTCCTGCCAGACAGCACGCGCGCCGCCTGGAGCCAGGCCCACGGCCGTCCCTCGACCGATGCCGAGCAATATGCCGCCGTCAAGCTTCGCCTCTTCCGAGCCTTCGACGAGATCGAGGACGTAAAGACGCACGGGCGCCGCCTCAGCATCGACACGGTACTACTGGAAGAAGCGCTGACCCGCCTGGGCGTGGAGTAAGTACTTGCACGTCATTACTGGGGCGAGACTCTGGAGTTCCCTGAAGGCGTCATCCTGAGCGTATCCGATTTTCAAGCAGAGCGAGGGATCTCGCGCCTTCGACCGGCCATTGATCATGCCTCATGCGCAAGCATATAAATGATCGCGGACTCTCCATGAAAAAGCTCAAACACAGTTTCATTACCTCGTTCGTGCTCGCAATAGCCTTTCTCTCCACGTCCGTCTTCGCGCAAACCCCGCGCTGGTCCGAACAGAAAGCCAACGAATGGTACGCGCAGCAACCTTGGCTGGTCGGCAGCAACTACATTCCCAAGTCTGCGATCAACGAGTTGGAGATGTGGCAGGAGGCCACTTTCGATCCCGAGCAAATCGACAGGGAACTCAGCTGGGCCGAAGCCATGGGCATGAACACCATGCGCGTCTTCCTCCACGATCTGCTGTGGCAGCAGGACGCCCCCGGTTTTCGCAAGCGCGTCGACCAGTTCCTCACCATCTCCTCGCGCCATCACATCCGCCCGCTCTTCGTGCTCTTCGATTCCTGCTGGGACCCTCAGCCGAAACTGGGCCCTCAACACGCTCCGATTCCTGGCGTGCACAACTCGGGATGGGTGCAGAGTCCGGGAGCGAAGGCGCTCGACGATCCCACTCAGTACCCTCGCCTGAAAGAGTACGTGCAAGGAGTCGTGGGAACCTTCGCCAAAGATGACCGCATCCTGGCCTGGGACGTCTGGAATGAGCCCGGATCGTATGGCGGCGGCGACTATGCAAAGTCAGAATTGAAATATGCCGACAAGATGGCCCGAGTGACGGCGCTCTTGCCGCAAGCGTTCGAGTGGGCGCGCGAGGCGAATCCCTCGCAACCCCTGACCAGCGGCGTATGGGAGATCGACACGTCGAAGGACGAAAGCGCCGTGGAAGGGATTCAGCGCATTCAACTGCGCGAGTCCGATATCATCACGTTCCACAACTACAGCTGGCCCGAGGATTTCAAAAGCGAGGTCGCTTGGCTGCGGCGGTTCCACCGGCCTGTCATCTGTACGGAATATATGGCTCGCTCGGTCGGCAGCACGTTCGACACGATCCTGCCCATCGCCAAGCAAGAGCACGTCGGCGCTATCAACTGGGGATTCGTCGCTGGCAAGACTCAAACCTACTACCCGTGGGAGTCCTGGGAGCATCCCTACGCTAAGAATCAGCCTCCCGTGTGGTTCCACGATGTCCTGCGCTCTGATGGAAAACCCTACCGCCAGGCAGAAGTGGACTTGATTCGACAGCTGACAGGGAAACCCTGAAACTACGCGAAAGGGGATAAAGAGCGCACAGCAAGATTTCCTTCGGTGCTCTCCATGTCCTCTGTGTGGAAGGGTTTTAGAAGTACTGGCCATTTCCGAGCGCGTCTGCTTCTATTTACAATCGCCGAGTTATGAAGAATATTGCCATTCCTCTAATCCTCGCGCTGTCCTCTCTGGTCTCCTGCAGCAAGTTCTCACCTTCCGCCCCTTCCTCGGGTGCTCCCCCGTCGGCACCGAAACCAAGCGATGCCGTGCAACAGAAGCTCCAGGAATATTCCGGAACCGGCGCCACCAACTGTGGCCGCCTCAACGTGCAGGCCACCGCCGACCAGTCCAAGACCGCCGGCGACTGCGCCATGCAAGCCAGCCAGAACAAGCATCCGTTCTACGTTGCCTACGACATGCCCGGCCTAGCCGTCGGAGTTGCCGGCAACGCTGACGGCAGGCTCTTCACCGTGCAGTCGCAAGGATCAGGCCCGTCGGCCGCACTGACCCGCGGCGACTGCCCGTCTCAGCTGCGCGTTGCCTCCAGCGGACGCGTCACCTGCTTCGCCCCTGGCGACATGGGCTCGATGGGAGCTGGTCACACCGCCGGCACCATCCCTCCCGCTATGACAGATCCCCACGCCACCGGCGGCGAGAATCCGCATGCCAGTAGTGTCCCGAAGACAAAATGATGGATTCATGTGACCCGACGCTCCGTACTGACGTAATGTAGCGCCTCTTCCACCTGGGTCATAATGTTGGCAATATGCGCCGGCGCTAACAATGTCGCCCGCGTCGTCATCTGCCTCTCACTCGTGGTTGCCGCAGGCGCCGCCGCTAAACCAGGGCTTAAAGTCGCGAATGACGGTTTTCCAATCGGGCAAGACACACCAGAGGGAGCGGCCAGTGACCTGGCGCGTGCGTTCATACGGCAAGATGAATCGCGGTTCAAAAGGGTCTGCATTCGGCCCTATGGCGCCGGGCAGGCCCGCGCGGATTATACGGAATATCTCGCCGGATTGACGGCACACCTCAAACCGCAGCCGGGAAACTTGCCTCCAGCGGATGCTCTCATCAAGATCGCGAGAGTCTTTGCGGCACGCCATCTGAGCAACTGCGGTCCTGCATCCTATGGTTACGCCAGCTTCGACTTCCAGGATGTGATGTTGGTCGACGTCGAGGTGCTGCTCCATGACGGAAAACAGCTCCTCCGGAGAACGATGGTGATAAAAGATCGAGACAATAAGTGGTATGTTCACCCCGTGCCCGATGTTTCCCCACTCTTGAGTTCCGGTTTGTATGACGAGACCCCGTCCGTCCATCCGCTCTCCGATGTCTATACGATTGAGAAGTGAGAAGTCCGATTTCCCTCGTCTGATCCTAATCACACCCTTAAGTGACCCGCTTTGTTTGCCTTACCCCCCCCGCCCGTAGAAAATGGACATCGTAAACGAGAGCAAGACAGACCGGACCCGCGATTTGGAGTAAACTCAAGGGATTCCGGAACTTGTAAGGCCTATGTCTCTGCTTTGGCTGCGTTTCGCACTGGGGTGTTACTTCATCGGACTGGTCTACGCCTTCGTGGCGCTCACGCGCACTAGTGACCTGTTTAGCCGTATCGCCCTCCATGCCGCCAGTCTGGGCATGGTCTTCCACTTCGTCTCCCTGGCGGAATTATTCCTTTCGGGCCAGGTCGTCTGGGCGTCGGTGCACAACGGCGAATCGCTTCTGGCGTTTCTGTCTATGACCTTCTTCATGGTCATCTACGCCATCTACCAGACCACATCGCCGGGCGTCGTTGTGTTTCCGATCGTTTTCTTTCTGACCTTCGTTGGTGCCGTCGACCAGCAGCCGGTGCTGCTGACCACGTTCGTCTCGCACAAGGGATGGCTCATCGCCCACATCATCCTCATCTTCACCGGCTATGCCGCCCTCGTACTCAGCTTTGGCGCCAGCCTGCTGTATCTGCTGCAGGAGCGCCGCCTGAAAGCCAAGAAACCCACCAGCCTGATTTCCTTCCTCCCAGCGCTCGAAGTGATCGACCAGATCGGCTACCGCTCGCTGCTGCTGGGTTTCCCCTTCATGACGCTAGGCCTGATCACCGGATCGATCGTCGCCCTCACCACCTACGGCCGCATGGATTTCCTCGATCCCAAGATTCTGCTGTCGCTGCTGATGTGGGCTGTCTACATGGTGATGGTCTTCACTCGCTGGAACTCGGGATGGCGTGGACGCCGCGCCGCCTTCCTCGCGACTTTCGCCTTCGTGGCCGCGCTGGCCGCCTGGGCAGCTAATTATTTCTCCACGATCCACAGGTTCGCCGCCTCATGAGATTCCAGCTCATTGGCGTGAATCACAAGAGCGCCCCGCTTGAAGTCCGCGAGCGCCTGGCGATCCCCGAATCGCGCCTGCCCGACACCTGCCGCGATCTCAACGCCTATCCCGGAATCGAGGAGGGCATGGTCATCTCCACATGCAATCGCGTGGAGATCGTGGCCCACACCGCCAACGGTCACGCCGACCTGCGCGGTTTTCTGCACGAGCACTTTCATCTGAAGCCGGAAGAATTGGACGCTCATCTCTACGAATATCGCGAGAAAGACGCGGTGCGTCATCTCTTCCGCGTTGCGTCGAGTCTCGACTCGATGGTAGTCGGCGAAGCCCAGATCCTCGGCCAGGTGAAAGAAGCATACGCAACTGCGCGCGCCATCGGCGCCGTCCGCGGACAACTCGACCAACTCTTCAGCCGGGCCTTCGCCGTCGCCAAGCGTGTTCGCAGCGAAACCGCCGTGGGATCGTCGTCGGTGTCGATCGCCTCAGTGGCAGTGGAACTGGCCAAAAAGATTTTCGGGACGTTAGAAGGGAAGACGGTCTTCATCGTCGGCGCCGGCAAAATGAGCGAACTCGCTGCCCGCCACCTGATGGCCCATGGCTGCGCGTCCATCTTCGTCGCGAACCGCACCTACGAACGCGCCATCGGTTTGGCGCAGAGGTTCAACGGCCAGGCCATCAAATTCGACGACTTGTACAGCAGCTGCGACCGCGCCGACATTGTCATCACCTCGACGGGCTCTCCCCACGCGATTTTCCGCCGTGAACATGGCGAGCAATTCCTCTCGCGCCGCAAAAACCGTCCGATGTTTTTCATCGACATCGCCGTGCCCCGCGATGTTTCCCCCGAGATGGGCAAGCTCGACGGCATCTTCACCTACGACATTGACGACTTGCAGCAGGCCGTCAGCAGTCACGTCGCCGACCGTCGCCAGGAGGCAGAACTTGCCGAAGCGATTATTACCAGCGAAGTCGAGCGCTTCGAGGCCCGCCTGCAAACGCTTGATGTCGTGCCAACGATCGTGTCGCTGCAAGATCACTTGGAAACAATCCGCCAGGCGGAAATCGACCGCGTGCGCGGCCGCATGGGCAACCTGACCCCCGAGCAGGAAATGGCAGTCGAAGCGCTAACCCGCGGCATCATCAGCAAAGTCATGCACACCCCCATCACCACGCTGAAGACGGCAGCAAAAGAATCGGAAGCGACGACGGTGGTCGACGTAGTCCGCCGCCTGTTCAACCTGCGCGACAAAGACAAAGAGGCGGCGCAGCAGGACAAGAAGAACGAAGTAGGGACGCGTCAATGATTCCCGCTCCACGACCGACGATCCGCGAGAAAACCGCTGGCCTTTTCGGAAAGATGGCGTGTATCTTCATGATCTTTGCGGTAGCAAGCTTCGCGATGCGTTTCAATTGGAGGCAAATTCGTGCTGATGGTTTTTTCGGCATCGTCTCCGATGCGCCTCAGGTTGGCTTCTATCTCGCGCTGTCGTCGCTGATCTGCGGGTTCGTCTGGGCGGTTTTGGCATTTGGATTACAAGTTCCTGGCACGAAAAAGGCCGAGGAGGGAGGGCGGCCGTGATGCGCAATCTTTTCCCGTTGAGCACTCCACGAACTCCGTGTCATCCTGAGCGGAGTCTGGCGGAGAGCGGAGCGAAGCGCCAGACGCAGTCGAAGGACCTCGCGCCCTCCGGCGCCGGCACCGCCACCGAAGTAAATTTCCACATCGTCATCCGCTTCTTCGACGAACACGAGGCCGAGCACCGCCCCGTGTCCAGCCGCGAAGCGGCGGCATGGGAAAGCCCGGCACGGCAGTGCCGGGGGTGCGCACTAGATGGAACGAGTCCCGATGGGACGCCACCCTTGCACGAAAACTCACGGATTGCCCAATGACCGACTCCCACAACGGTTCGCATTCGACCACTCTCCGCATCGGCTCCCGCGGCTCCCAACTTGCACTCTGGCAAGCCAACCACATCTCCGCGCTGCTGCGTGCCCGCGGCCATGAAGTAGAAATCGAAATCATCCACACCACCGGCGACAAAATCACCGACGTCGCCCTCGCCATGGTCGGCACCAAGGGCATGTTCACCAAGGAAATTGAAGAAGCTCTCGCCGCCGGACGCGTCGATCTGGCCGTGCACTCGTTAAAAGATCTGCCAACCGAACTCCCGCCCGGCTTCGAAATCGCCGCCATCACTGAAAGGCAAGACCCGCGTGACGCCTTCTGCTCGCGCCACTACGCGAGCTTTCAGGAGTTGCCCCAGGGCGCCCGCGTCGGCACCTCCAGCCTGCGCCGCCAGGCACAACTCAAAGCCGTCCGGCCCGGCCTACACATTCTCCCTCTGCGCGGCAACGTCGACACCCGCCTGCGCAAACTCGAGCAGGGAGAATACGACGCCATCATCCTCGCCTCGGCCGGACTGAAGCGCCTCGGCAAGACCGAACTGATCAAGCAGATCATTCCTACCGACGTCATGTGCCCCGCCGCCGGGCAAGGCGCGCTCGGCATCGAGATCCGCAAGGGTGACGCCAAGACTCGCGACCTGCTGACCTTTCTGAACGACCCGGCCGCCCACGCCGCCACGACCTGCGAGCGCGCCCTGCTCAACAGCCTCGGCGGAGGCTGCCAGGTCCCCATCGGCGCCTTCGCGGAAATGCGTCACGGAAAGCTGCATCTGGAATCGATCGTCGCCGATCCCGACGGCTCGAAACTTCTCCGCGATTCCCGCGACGGAAGGATCGATGACGCCGAAAAACTCGGTAACGATGCCGGCGCAGCCCTGCTCAAGCGCGGCGGCGACCAGATCCTTGGAGCCGTCTACGGCCGCGGCCTGGCCGTGCCTCCGCAACCCTGATAGCCAGCCATGAGTCGAAGCATCCTCCTCAAGCTTCTGGGTGGCACGAGTTCGTCGCACGCGCTGCGCCGCTGGATCAACTTCTGGCCGCCCTTCCTCGGCGCCGGCATCCGCGTGAAACGAATCGCGCACGACATGAAGGCCGTCGACGTTGAGATGAAGCTGCGCTGGTGGAATGCCAACTACGTCGGCACCCATTTTGGCGGATCGCTCTTTGCCATGATCGACGCTTTCTATATGCTCATGCTGATGGCAAACCTGGGACGCGAATACATCGTGTGGGACAAGGCCGCCAGCATCCGCTACCGCAAGCCAGGGAAGGGAACGGTCCGCGCCGAATTTCGCCTGACCGACGCCCAACTCGACGACATTCGTGACAAACTAAAGACGCTCCCGAAATACGAGCCGACGTTTCAAGTAGAAGTGAAAGATGAATCGGGCGAGGTCGTAGCAGCCGTAGAGAAGCTGATCCACGTGCGCAAGAAAGACAGAGTACCAAGCGAGGTACCACCGGCGCAGCCGCGAAACGGCGAAAAAATGCAGCCCACGGCGTAAGCCGTGAGGAAAGCCGCCAGAGCTTGAACAAGCCGAAGGGGCGAGAGAAAACAACGTGTACATTCCCGAACACTTCCGCGTGCACGACCACTCCGACGCCGTCGCATTCATGCGTGCGAACCCCTTCGCGATCCTGATCTCCGCCACCGACGACGGTCCCTTTGCCACTCACCTCCCGGTATTCGTGGCGTCCACGGCTGAGAACCTCATCCTCCGTGGCCACGTCGCCAAAGCCAACCCGCACTGGCGCCATCTCGAACAGAATCCTACGTGCATGACCATCTTCCACGGCGCCCACGCCTACGTCTCCGCCTCAAACTACGTCACCCGTGAAAACGTTCCCACCTGGAACTACGGCGCCGTCCACGTCTATGGCAACGCCCGCATCTTCGCCTCCCCGGAGGATCTGCAAGGTGTCCTCCACCAGCTCATCGGCACATTCGAACCCGCCTACGCCGACCAGTGGGCCACTTTCAGTGAGGCCTACCGCGAGCGCATGCTGAGCCACATCGTCGGCATCGAAATCGCGGTCACCAAGATCGAAGCCAAATTCAAACTGAGCCAGAACCGCACAAAAGAAGAGCAAGCCAACGTGATCACGTCGTTGGAGAAATCCGAAGACACGGCAATCTCCGGCGTCTCCCGCCTGATGAGACAGCAGAATCTAGGCACGACGAAAGAGAGCGAATGAGGCCGTGTGCGACGGACACTCCTGCCCGTCAACTCTAACCATGAGAAATAAACCCAATCCCGAGAGCAAATCCCTGACCGGAGTTCGGGTGTTAGTCGGCCGCGCCAAGCACCAAGCCGGCGCCCTCTCGGCCGAACTCCGCAAGCGGGGCGCGAAAGTCCTAGAGATCCCCTTTATCGAAATCCGCAAGCCGAAATCATTCAAGCCTCTAGACGCGGCGTTGAGCAGTCTCCGCACCTACGACTGGTTGATCCTGACCAGTGTCAACGGTGTCGAAGCCATGTGGGAGCGAATGGAAACGAGAAGGGAAGGGCACGACTTCAGTTTTAAGCCTGCCCTGAGCGGGCAAAGCGAGCCGAAGGGTGCCGTAAAAATGTCCAAATCGAATCTGGCTTCAGTCGCTGGGGACCTGCTTCTGCGCGTCGCCGCCATCGGTCCCGCCACGAAAAAGGCAATCGAGCAGCGCGGAGTGAAAGTCGACGTCGTTCCCAAAGAATACGTTGCCGAGTCTGTCGTCAAAAGCCTGCAGCGCAGAGTCAGAGGCAAGCGCGTACTTCTGGTACGCGCCAAAGTCGCTCGCGACGTGATCCCCACAGAACTCCGCAAGGCCGGAGCCCAAGTCGACGTCGTCGAAGCCTACGAAACCGTCGTGCCCCAATCGTCTCGCGCCCGCCTCCGTGCTGCCCTGAAGAATCCGAAGAAGCGTCCGGATGTGGTCGCGTTTACCAGTTCCTCGACGGTCAAAAACTTCGTGGATTTGCTGGGCTCAACTAAGAAATCGCATCACAAGAATCTTGAGGGAGTCGGAATGGCCTCGATCGGCCCCGTCACCTCAGCCACCCTGCGCGAACTCGGACTGCCAGTCGATATCGCGGCAAAGAAGTTCACCATCCCGGGCTTGATAGCCGCAATCGTGCAGTCCATTGCCACCCGCCCAAGTTAACTCTCCGTCCTCAGTGTCCTCTGCGGTTTTAATTCCCGGGCCCTACTCCGTCAGCGAGCAACTGCAGTCCGCCGGCACCACATGCGCCAGCAGAAAATCCGCCACGCGTTTGTAAGCGTCAATCTGGTTCTCCACGCGTGCAAATCCGTGTCCCTCGTTCTCGTAAATCTTCGCGTCCACAGTCCGCCCGCGCTTCTTGATCGCATCGACCACCTGCTGCGTCTCTGACTTCGGACACCGCGGATCATGGCCTCCCGCCAGCAGCAACAGCGGCGCCTGGATCCGATCGATGAAGTTGATCGGTGACCGGTCTTCATACAGCGCCTTGTTCTTCACCACATCACCCATGGTCGCTAGGTCCGACTGCTGCAGTACCGGATCTTCATTCTCAATCTCGGTGAACCAGTTGACGAACGGCACGATCGGCACGCCCGCCGCCCACACGTCCGGGGCCTTCGTCACTGCCATCATGCTCAGATACCCGCCATAACTTCCACCCATGACCGCGATCTTATTCGGATCGAGATGCCCGGTCTGCTTGATCCAGTCGACCCCGGCCAGCACATCCTGCAAATCACCGCCCCCCATGTCGAACAGGTTCGCCTGCTGAAACTCCTTGCCGTACCCGGTCGAGCCGCGGTAATTGGGCGCCAGCACCATGTATCCCTGATTCGCCGCGAACTGCACGAAGCGGTTAAAGGAATTCATGCTCTGCGCCGTCGGCCCGCCGTGAATGTAGACGATCGCCGCATTCTGCCCGTTGCGAGCCATGTTGAAGGGCACGTAGAGGAACGCAGAGATCGTCCACTTGCCGTCGTGGCTGGGATAGTGCACCAGATACGGCTCGACCATGTCCTCCGACCGCACGCCCGCAACTAGCGAATGCGTGATCTGCGCTGACTTGTTCGTGGCAAGGTTGTACACCCACAAATCGCCGGGAGCGGTGGGCCCGTTGTGGTTGTAGAGCAACCGCTGCCCATCCGGACTGAACGCCGAATGCCCGCCCGCAGGCTCGTTTACACCTTTCGGGATGGCAAGCGCGGTTGACTTTCCCGTCGCGAGTTCGTGCAGGTAGATGTCTTCATTCCCGTCGACATTAGCACTGAAGGTGATGTGCTTGCCGTCCGGCGAGAACGCACCCCCGCGAATCTCCCACTTATCCTTCGTGAGCCAAGTGATCTTCCCTGGCGTGAACACTCCGTTCAATTCACCTTTCGCGCCGTACTCAAGAAGAGCGATGTTGTCATATCCATTCCCGGCATTGGCGGTAATCAGTATCTGGCTCATGTCTTTCCCGGCAGGCATGGGATCAATATCATTGGCATAGTAGCGTTGCTCGCCCTCGTGCGGCGTCAGCAGCGTGTGTTTGCCCGTCGCAATATCGGCGATGAAAATATTCGAATCTGTCCCCTTCGCCTGCTCCTGCGTATAAACAATGTGTTTGCCATCCTTCGACCAGATGATCCCGTAATTTCCTTTATCCTGCGGCGTGTTGGTCGTCAGGTGCTTCACCTCGCGCATCACCGTGTCGTAAATGTCGATCTCGTATGCCGCGGAGGTTTTCGGCTTCACCTCATATGCCAGATAGCGCCCATCGGGCGACCACGTCGGATTCAGTTCGGCTATCTCGCGCGTCTGGGTGAGATTTACCACTTTGCCGGTCTTCGGCGAGACCAGAAAAATGTCCCACTGCTCGTCGCCGTCGTAGTCAGACTGGTAGGCGATCCATTTCCCGTCGGGAGACCAAGCCGGCGCCGTCTGCCGCTGCTCGCTTACGGTTAACTGCACCGGCCATCCACCCTCAGAAGGGACAAGCCACAGATTGTTCCGTCCACTCATGTTCGAGATGAACGCAATGCTCTTTCCATCGGGAGACCACGTTGGCCGCCCCACTTGCCGCGTCATGTACAGCTTCTCGATGGTCAGACTGCGCGGCTCAACCTGCGCGTTCGGCCTCGATGAAATCTGCTTCGGATCGGTCACAGCCTGCGGCACAGGCAAGGTCTGGGCGGCGGTGTCTGCAATGAAGGTGCGCATAACGGTACTCATCAGTATGACCATAGCAAAGAGTGCGCAGCGGCGCATGGCGCGGATCCTCAAGGTAAGGTAAAAAAGAGAGTCTAGCAGAGGTGCCTTCTTTCGGTCCGCGCCTCGTGCTGACCGGATTCTGCAATCCATGAATACTTCCAGGCCTCGTCGCATTCCTCTGATCATCTTTCTGTGCGCCGCACTCGCGCTTGCATCGTCACTCTCGCGAGCCCGGAACGCCCCGCCGCCCCATCACATCGGCATCGAAGGCGACCACTTCGTACTCGACGGCAAGCCTCTGCAGATCATCTCGGGCGAACTCCACTACGAGCGCATCCCACGCGAATACTGGCGCGATCGCCTCCAGAAGGCGCGGGCCATGGGCCTCAACACCATCTCCACATATGTCTTCTGGAACCTGCACGAGCCCAAGCCCGGAGTCTACGACTTCACCGGATTGCTCGATGTCGCTGCCTTCGTCCGCATCGCACAAGAAGAGGGTCTCTACGTCATCCTGCGACCCGGACCGTACGCCTGCGCCGAGTGGGATCTGGGCGGCCTGCCCGCGTGGCTGCTCGCCGATCCCAACATCGTACTGCGCAGCACCGACGAAAAATTCCTCGCTCCGGCGGAACGCTGGCTGCAAAGACTCGGCAGGGAACTGGCCCCACTGCAAATCACACACGGCGGGCCGATCATTGCCGTACAAGTCGAAAATGAATACGGCTCGTTCGGCAACGATCACGCCTACATGAAGCGCATTCTAGAGGCGCTGCAAAACGCTGGCCTCGGCGAAGTCCTGCTCTATACCGCGGATGGAGGCGACGCGCTGCCTGCGGGAACAATCCCCGGCGTCCATGCCGTCGTCAACTTCGGCCCCGGCGAAGCGAAAGCGGAATTCGCCAAGCTGCAGAAGTTCCGTCCCGGCCGCCCCATGATGAGCGGCGAGTACTGGGACGGATGGTTCGATCACTGGGGCGAAAAACATCAGACTACCGACGCTAACCGGCAGGCACGGGAACTGGACTGGATTCTCAGCCAGGGATACTCCATCAACCTCTACATGTTCCATGGCGGGACGAGCTTCGGCTTCATGAACGGCGCAAACTGGCACAAAGTCTACGAGCCGGATGTCACCAGCTATGACTACGACTCTCCGGTCAGCGAGTCGGGCGCTCTCACGAAGAAGTATTCCGCCTTCCGCGACGTGATCGCGAAGCACCTCCCGGGCGTGACGATTCCCGATCCGCCAGTATCTTTACCCGCGATCGAGGTGCCGGAGTTCGAACTGGGGGAAAGTGCTCCGCTGTGGGCGAACCTGCCGAACGCGATTAACGTCGATCGTCCGCGCAGCATGGAGACCTTCGGCCAGTCCTACGGCTACATCCTCTACCGCACGAAAGTTAAGAAGCCACTCACTGGCGAGTTGGTGATTCACGAACTCCGCAGCTATGCTCGCATCTTCATCAACGGCAAGCCCGCTGGTACGCTCGATCGCCGCAAGAAAGAAGATCGGCTCCATATAGAAGCCAGCGCCAACTCACGTCTCGATATCCTCGTCGAAGGCACCGGCCGCATCAACTTCACCACCAAGCTACGCAGCGAGCGCCAGGGCATCAACGGCTCAGTGATTCTGGCAGGTAAGGAACTTTGGGCCTGGCAAATCTTTCCGCTACCCATGGACGATCTCACGAAACTCCAGTTTTCGAAGGCCCGCGCCGAGACACCCCGCGGCCCCGCATTCTACCGTGGCCAGTTCGATCTACCCGACACCGGTGACACCTTTCTCGACACACGCGGCTGGGGCAAGGGCGCCGTCTGGATCAACGGTCACGCCCTCGGTCGTTTCTGGAATCTAGGCCCGCAACAGACTCTGTACGTCCCAGCCCCCTGGCTGCGAAAGGACGCCAACGAGGTGGTCGTGTTGGCTCAGGACAAGCCAAAGAGCCACCAAATGCGCGGGCTGCGCACACCCGTGCTGGATGAATTGGGAACGGATTAGCCCTAGGACCGAACGCGCCTACACTTTCGCGTTCTTATGCATCTCCACCGTGCTCCAAGTCTTATCCCCGGCGTGGCACAAGTTCTCCAGCGCACACTCCGCGCACTTGGGCTTCCGCGCAATGCACAGCTTGCGCCCATGCCAGATGATTTGATGTGAAAACAGAATCCACTTCTCCTGCGGAATGACTTTCATCAGATCCTGTTCGATTTTCTGCGGATCATTCTGAATCGTCAGCTCCAGTCGCCGCGAAATGCGGTGCACATGCGTATCGACCACCACACCCACAGCCTTCCCAAACCACGATCCCAGCACGACGTTCGCGGTCTTGCGCGCGACCCCGGGAAGCGTCAGCAGCTTCCCCATGTCGTCGGGAACCTGCCCTCCGAAGTCGGCCACGATCTTCTTCGCCGCTCCCACCACCGACTTTGATTTGTTGCGAAAGAATCCCGTAGACCGCACATCCGGTTCGAGTTGTTCCGGCGTAAGCGCCGCAAACGCCTCAACCGTCGGATACTTGCGGAACAATTCGGGCGTCACCCGGTTCACGTTTACGTCGGTCGATTGCGCCGATAGAATTGTCGCCACCACCAGTTCCCATGCGCTCGCATGCGTTAGCGCGCATTTGACCTCCGGATAGAGTTGGTCCAGCCGCTTCAGAATCTCCGCCACTCGCTCCGGCGCGACAGGGTTGTAGCCTTTGGTCTTGGCAGCCGAAGCGCCACCGGGCTTTCCAGCCGCCTTCTCGCGCCCCTTCGGCACTGTCGCTGGAGCCCGGACGGGGCGGGCAATCAAGGCCCTCCCCCCGCGAACTTTGTCCTGACGCCCGCTACGCGCGGGCTGCCGCGGAACCACACCACGAGCCATGATCGTCTCCTTGGCCCACCATCTTAACAGCGATCCTCTAAGCAACGATCTTCGGTGAATCGCGTGGGCCAACCGCGACGTCGCGCGTTGTCCCTCGGTAACCTCTCTGGGAATTGACGCGTCCCTCTCACCCCGGTAGTCTGGAAGTAATCCAGCGAGAGTCAGGAACAATCCTATGGCAGTCAGCTCCATTCAACTCGGCCAGGTCTGGCGCAGCGAAGCCGATGGCCAGGACTACCTGGTCACCAAAGTCTACAACGAAGTTTTCTCGCAGTTTGCCATGCTGCGCCCCGCTGGAATTACCGCTCCCGACGCTCCCACGGTCCGCGTAAAAGTCACCAAAGGCCCCCAAGGCGCGACCTTACCCGGATACGCCTTCACGCAGGAAGGCTCCTTCTAAGCGGACATTTCTGCCGCATCCTTTACACTGGATAATAAGGTCTCAGTTCCAGTTCTCCGTTCTCAGGACGCAACCCCAAAGGGGGGTCACTGAGTACTGAGTACCAGGTACTGAGTACTGATTCCTATGACTGAAAAAATCCTTGCCATCCTGTTCGGCTTCATCAGCAAAGTCATCGCCGGGACCGGCTATGCCGGCATCGCTCTGCTCATGGCGATCGAGTCCGCCTGCATTCCTCTGCCTTCCGAACTGATCATGCCCTTTGGCGGTTACCTCGTATTCCAGGGCACCTTCCAACTGCTGTGGCTGGCGACTGCCGGTGCCATCGGCTGCAACCTCGGTTCGCTGATCGCGTACGAAATCGGCTGCTATGGTGGCCGTCCGCTGGTCGAACGCTATGGCCGATGGATTCTCATGGGACGCCGCGAACTCGACTGGTCCGATCGCTTCTTCGCGCGCTGGGGATATCTCGCCGTCTTCATCGGACGCCTGCTCCCCGTGATCCGCACCTTCATCGCGCTCCCCGCCGGAATCGCCCGCATGCCCCGCGGCCGCTTTCACCTCTACACCTTCCTGGGATCATGGCCCTGGTGCCTCGGCCTGGCCTACCTCGGCATGAAGCTGGGCGAAAACTGGCGCGACCTCGGAAAGTACTTCCACAAGTTCGATGCCGTGATCGGTGTGGCGCTCGTGGCGGGCATCGCGTATTTTGTGTGGAGTCACTGGCAGAACCGGCTCAGCTCTCAGCCGTCAGCCATGAGCGGTCAGTAAGCCTCGTTGAACGGAGTCTTACCCATGAACGCGACCGCGCCCCTTCGAATCGTTCAGGTTAGCTGTGTCTTGCTGGTGCTCGCGTGCCTCTGGCTGAGCCGCTTGGGACATCGTGAATGGCAGCGATCGCTCGCGCCCCGCCATTGGATCGTGATAGCAGCCGCGATCTGGACGACAATTTCCGGCTTCACGCTTCAGCGAAGGATTGTCAATCGACCCGCGAACCCTCGCCGACCCTCGAAGTCGACCCCATTCACGCGTTGGAGGGCTGGACACATCTTTCGGCTCTGGACCGCGATGAGCGTCGGGCTGTGGGCGCTCCTTCTCGGCGAATACGCTGGCCCGCCAATGATTGTGAATGCTCTTTTTGTGCTCTCGCTACTTCTCCTGCTGCTACGGATGCCCGGCCCCAGACCAGACAAAGCAAGCTTGAGTTCACTCAACGGTATCGGGGCGAGGTGGTTCGTCTGCTACGCCTCTGTGCCAGCAGTGCCGGAAATATTCCCCACGCCGTGGCTCCATCGAGTGGTGGCGTGGGCAGCAGATTCAAGATCGCAATTCCCAAATTGAAGAAGCCAAGAATGACAAACAGCATGTTCACGGCTTCAAACCTCGAATAACCGAACACCGCCACCCACGCGACCAGCGGAGCCGCAACCACGACCTGCGCCAGCACGCCCGCCCATGCAATCTTGCAGTGGTCAAGCCGCGACCAAGGCGTCCCAAATCGCGTGATGCCAAAAATCGGGTAAAGTTCAATCGAGTACACCGGACATCCCAAACGCTGGGCCGCAATCAGGTGTCCCGTCTCATGGATGAGCAGCACTCCCCAGTAGGAGGCCAAGCCTAGAAGACTCAGTCCCGGACGCCGCAAGACTCCAGCCAGAATCACGGCAGCGACAAGAAAGACGGTCCAGTGTAGGTACATGTCAACCCCGCGGATCTGCCCGATCTTCGTCTTCTTGTCGAATCGGATCGGATTTGCGAATTTGAAAAGTGCCGGCATTGGTCTTGCTCTCGAATTGGAAACTGCAATTCTAGCAGCGGCCCTCGAACCCTCTAGGGCCGCGCCAACTGTGATCCCACGATCTGCCACCTTCCACCGCGCTTCATAACCACATCCATGTATACATACAGAACAGGGAAGCGCCTTCCGCCTTGCTCGACCACATCATCCTCTGATCCGTGGACGATCGCCACGTCGTCCCGCAAGACTCGAATCCGCCGCCCCGTCGAAGCCATCGAGACGTATCGAACGCTTCCGGACCTGAGATTGTCGATCACCTCCGCTTTGGTGGAAACGTTGCCAGCTTGGTCGTACTGCACATAGTCGTCTGCGAAGATGCGCGACAATTCCTCCACGTCGCCGGCGATCAAAGCCCGATCCCCATCCTCAAAAAGCCGCAAGATCTCCTGTTCGTCGTTCAACGATTCGTCCCCCAAATGTCCGTTTCGCGCCCGTCATTGTGAGCGGCGAAGAATCCCTACCCCCAAACACAGCCTCCGCCCCGTCAGGGGGTTCTCCCAAACGCCCAGCCTATTGCCGCGAGCCGCCCCTTGGTGTACAAGCAGAAGCACCCACTCCAAGGAGGATGTGATTCCCATGCGCCACGCGCTCGCCGCCCTACTGCTTGCAATCATCACCGCGCCCGTTGCCGCGCCCGCCCAGTCCGCCGCGTCCGACAAGCCCTTCGTGGTCGAGTACTACTACAAAACAAAGTGGGGTCACGCTGACGAATTCCTTAAGCTCTTCAAGAAGAACCACTATCCTGTCCTGAAAAAAGAATCCGAGATGGGCCGCATCGCCAAAGTCTGGATGGACCAGCCGCGCTACCACACCACCGAAGACGGCCGCTGGGATTTCCGCGTCACCATCGTCTTCAAGAACGCCACCGTCGCCAACGAGCCCTTCGATGAGGCCGCGCTGCAAAAGCAACTGTATCCCGACCAGGAAACCTTCCAGCACGAAGAACAGCGCCGCTTCGAAATCCTCGACGCCCACTGGGATTTGCCGATCAAAACTGCAGACCTGGACAAGCCGTAAAGGGGAGCGAGCGACACAAAGCGGAAAGGAAGAAAATGATTCTCTTGTGTCCTCGGTCTCCTCAGTGGTTAAGACTCTTGGTCGATCTTGAGAAAATTAGCGACCACCTTCTCATGCCACTTCCAAGGCAAAATAGGCTTCAACGGCAGCTGCATCTTGGCATCGCGCCCGACAAGGTAGCACAGCTTGGGATTTGGATCCTGCGCAATCGCAACGATAGCCCGAGCCACCACAATCGGATCCGCCTTAGGGAGCTTCTGATGGTCGAACGCATCCGCAAGCTCGGCTGAATATTCGGTGACGTCTCTTTGCTAGCTTGCTCTCCCATGACCGCGCCGCGCGTCCAGATGTCAGTCTGAAACGCTCCCGGTTCCACCAGGACGACCTTGATCCCCAGCGCATTCACCTCCATGCGCAGCGATTCGCTCCATTCTTCGAGCGCATGTTTCGATGCAGAATAGCTACTCACGGTCACCGACCCGTGCCATCCCGCGATCGACGAGACCTGAATAATGTGCCCGGAATGCTGCCGGCGTATCTTAGGCTGCGCAGCCTTGGTCATAGCGACTGCTCCGAAAAAGCTCGTCTCGAATTGCAGCCGCAACTCCTCGAGCTTCATATGTTCCGCAAACCCCGCCACAGCGAAGCCAGCGTTGTTCACGAGAACGTCGCGCCGTCCCAGATCGCGCATCGTCGCCACCACGCGAAATCCCGCCTTCGCCAATTCAATCGAAGTCAGCAATCCAAAGCCGCTGGATGCACCCGTAACCAGAACAATCTTTCCAGGCATTCGAATGGTTTAACAGAGGGACGCAAAAACTTGTACCCCTCCATCTGAAATAGTGGGAAAATGTATGAGACAGGACGTCCGTTCGCACTCGTACTCCGTGCCAAGGAGGTCTCATGCTGGCGACAAAGTATCGCCTCAATCGCAATCCCTACTTCCACTTCCACCCGCTGCACACCCTGTTTTCCCTGGTCGGCACTTTGATTTTGTTCGGTTTACTGGCCTGGTTTCTGGTCGTGCCGGCGAAATAGAAACACTCCACAAGTGTCTCCGGTGCATGGGGAATAGTGTCCGTCTTCCTGCCATCCGCAATCCGATGCGCAGACTCCGCAAAGGATGTTAATCCTTGGTAACAATCTCGACGGAATTCCTTTATCGGGTCCATCAAAATTTGGAATTAGACATAATCTCCACAAGATCGATAATGTACTGCATGGAACCCTTAATATCTGTTGAGGACTCACACGTAGATGTACTCCACGAAATCACCGAACGCCTCGGTACGGGCGACGGATTTCACGAGGTTCTGAATCGCGTCGTCGATTTTGCTTCCGCTCTCGTCAAGTGTGACTCCTGCCTCATCTATATTCTCGAAGGCGATGAACTTGTTCTCAGGGCGTCGAAAAACCCGCATCCTGAAGTTGTCAACCGCCTGAAACTCCGCGTCGGACAGGGCATTACGGGATGGGTTGCTGAGCACCGCGAGCCGGTAGCGATCCCCGAAGAGGCCGTGCACGATCCGCGTTTCCAGTTCTTCCACGAGTTGCCGGAAGACAGCTATGAAGCTTTCCTCTCTGTGCCCCTGATGTGCCGCGGTCGCGTGGTGGGCGTCATCAACTTGCAGCACCGCCAGCACCACGTCTATCGCCGCCGTGAGATTCGCATGATCTCGACCGTCGGATTCCTCGTGGGCGCTGAACTTGAACTCGCGCGTCTGGAAGAAGCCAACTCCACCCTCGCCGAGCAATTGCAGACCAGAAAAATCGTCGAACGCGCGAAAGGGATTCTGCAGCGCGATCTCGGCCTCAACGAGGAGCAAGCCTACCTGGCCCTACAACGCCAGAGCCGCCAGAAACGCAAACCCATGAAGGAAATCGCCGAAGCCATCGTTTTGAGCGACGACGTCCGCGGCAACTCCCAAATCCAGCCCGCGTAAGTCTGTGTGGGCCAACTCGTGTGGGACGGACACTCCTGTCCGTCCAGCTTTTGACTCCTGCTTTTGATTCTCGAAGTATGTGGCGCGGGCTCCCCCGCCCGCGTCCAGCCATGACCACACAGCTAGAGATCAGCGAACTTCAAAATCCAGGAATTCATCAAGAAAGAAGTAGCACAACTGAGAAGGGGAAGGGCCAGACTGCAATCGGGGCCGTAAGCTCCGCCCCGCCGGCTTCAACCATTGGGGGCCGCAGATTCAGCTGCAAAACACGAAGGGCGGATAGCAGGCTCGCTATCCGTCCTTCGGCTTTCTGGGCAAGCAGAAAGACTATTGGCCCG
>DATDGW010000649.1:0-6877 GCA_036521895.1 Candidatus Sulfotelmatobacter sp.
AGGGCAAGACGCTCACCGGCGTGTTCCCGGCTTACCTCAACGCCCTCGCCGGTAAGGGCGTGCACGTGGTCACGGTCAACGACTACCTGGCCAAACGCGACTCGGAGTGGATGGGACGGCTGTATCGGTTCCTTGGCCTCACGGTCGGCGTGATCGTGCATGACCTGGACGACGAGGAGCGGCGAGCGGCTTACGCGGCCGATGTCACCTATGGCACCAACAACGAGTTCGGCTTCGACTACCTGCGCGACAACATGAAGTTCGACATCAAGGATTGTGTGCAGCGCGGGCACCATTACGCGATCGTCGACGAAGTCGACTCCATCCTGATCGACGAAGCCCGCACGCCGCTGATCATCTCCGGTGCCAGCGAGGAATCCACCGACAAGTACTACAAGGTCAACCGCATTATCCCCAAGCTGGAAAAGGGCGAAGAAATTGACGTCGCGCCCGGCGAGCCCGCACAGCTGACCGGCGACTTTGTGGTCGACGAGAAGCACCGCAACATTACCGTGACCGATGAAGGCTGGGTCAAGGTCGAGGGACTGCTTGGCATTGGGAACATCGCCGACCCGGAAAACTGGGATCTAAAGCATCACGTCGAGACCGCGGTCAAGGCGCACGCGCTCTACCGCAAGGACGTGGAATACGTCATCAAAGACGGGGAAGTCATCATCGTCGACGAATTTACCGGACGCATGATGCCGGGGCGGCGTTGGTCCGACGGCTTGCACCAGGCGATCGAGGCCAAGGAGGGCGTGAAGATCGAGCGCGAGAACCAGACACTCGCGACCATCACATTCCAGAACTACTTCCGGATGTTCAAGAAACTGGCCGGCATGACCGGAACGGCCGAAACGGAAGCCACCGAGTTCGACAAGATCTACAAACTCGAGGTGGTCGTGATTCCGACCAACAAGCAGATGTTGCGCATCGAGAACCCGGACATCGTCTATCGCACGGAGAAAGAGAAATACTTCGCGGCGGCGGACGAGATTCAGCAACTCGCCGCAAAGGGTCAGCCCGTGCTGGTGGGCACCACGTCGGTCGAAAAATCCGAGCGGCTGTCGGATCTGCTGAAGAAAAAAGGCATCAAGCACGTCGTGCTCAACGCCAAGTTTCACGAGCGCGAGGCCGAGATCGTCGCCCAGGCCGGCCGCCAGGGAATGATTACGATCGCGACTAACATGGCCGGCCGCGGTACCGATATCCTGCTCGGCGGGAATCCGGAGTTCATGGCCAAGCAAGAAATGGTCAAGAAGGGAATCGCGCAGCAGCTACGCGTGGCACAAGGCAAGATCGAGGGCCCGCAGGAAGATGGAGAGACTTCCATCTTCTATTACAACGGCAACGAATACACGGTTCCGACGGCTAAGTGGAACGAAGCGCTGACCCGCTACAAGGCGCAAACCGACGTCGAGCACGACGAAGTGACCGCTGTTGGAGGCCTGCACATTCTGGGCACGGAACGGCATGAGTCGCGGCGTATCGATAACCAGCTGCGCGGGCGCGCTGGGCGCCAGGGCGACCCCGGGTCTTCGCGCTTCTACCTGGCGCTCGAAGATGACTTGATGCGCATCTTCGCCAAGGAGTGGATCTCGAACCTGCTGCAGAAGTTGGGCATGGAAGAGGGCGTGCCGATCGAGTCGAAGATGATCACGCGCCGCATTGAGACTGCGCAGAAGGCCGTGGAAGGCCAGCACTTCGAATCGCGCAAACACTTGCTCGAGTACGACGACGTGATGAACAAGCAGCGCGAGGCCGTGTACGGCCTGCGTCGCCGCTTGCTCGAAGGCACCGATCAGAAAGACCTGATTCTCGAGGACTACGTTTCCGCCATTCTCAGCGAGTTGCTGGAGCAGTACTGCCCGGCTAAAGCTCACGCCGCGGACTGGAACATCAAGGGTCTGAAAGATGCAGTGTTTACGCGCTTCGGCGTCGATTTCCTGGCCGAGGGAGTGAAGGCCGATACCCTGAGCCGGCAGGAACTCGGCGACGCGATTTTCGCAAAGCTCAAAGAACGTTACGACGCGAAAGAAAAACTCATTGGGCCCGATGCGATGCGCCATCATGAGCGCATGATCATGTTGAGCGTGATCGATCAGCAGTGGAAAGATCATCTGCTCAGCATGGATCACCTGAAGGAAGGCATTGGGCTGCGCGGCTATGGCCAGCACGATCCCTTGGTCGAGTATAAGAAAGAATCCTTCGACATGTTCGAAGCGATGATGCAGCGCTTCCAGGAAGATACGGTTCGCTATCTGTACCTGATGCAGATTCTGGAGCGGCCGCCGGACGCGGGAGCGGGCGGTCCGCCGCCGAGCGCGCCCAGTGGACAAGGGCGGGAGCCAGGAGTTCCAGCGCAGCATGGCGGGGATGGCAACGGCAGGCGTCCTCCGCGGATGGTCTCGACCTCGGCCGATGAACTGGAAGAAGCGTTTATGCGCCGCAAGCGCCGCGAACTCGAACAGGCACGCATGGCCGGTGCGGGCGACGCGCCGCAGGTGCAGCAGGTCGTTCGCGGGCAGGAAAAAGTGGGGCGCAACGATCCTTGCCCCTGCGGGTCAGGGAAGAAATATAAGAAGTGCCATGGCGCGTAAGCCGAGCTGATCTCTCGAGGATGGTTCGGTTGTTGGATTCAGGCTGATGAGTGATCAGACGCTTGTCCTTTTCGCCGTGTTTCTCCTGATGCCTTCGGCGATTCTTCACGCGCAATCGGCTGCCAAGAACGACAACGACGATCCCAATGTAAGGCCACCGGTAACCACCGCCGATGTGAAGATCGTGCAGTCGGCGAAGAGGATCCTCGATTCACCGGCAAAGTGGAACCGCGCGGACACGAGAGTGTGCCCCAAGGAAGCTAAAACCTACAGCTTCTATTGCGCCCTCGAAAAGGCTACGGACGAAGTGACCGGCAATTTCCAACACCGCAGTGCGGCGATGCAGGAAGCGCGATTTGTGATCACGAAATCGCTCCCAAACGAAAAAACTACGAACACCGGCTCAAGGAGTACAACAACGACCGCACCACAACCTTCGCTGACATCCAGAAGGTATTCAAGCGGTTGCAAGACCACATCAGGGAGCGGCTAGCCCAGGAAACGCCGAGCCGGTAGAAGTGACGCCCGAGCCCCTGACCTTAGGCGTGGGTTCGCGCCTCCACCGCGTTGAACGTCATCTCCCCGGCTGAACTGCCGGTTTCCTGCTTCCAGTCGATGAACAGGGCCGCATAGTTCTTCGTGATGTAGTGCGCGGGCGTGACTTCCAGCTTGCGCGCAGTCGCGTCAATCCAGCGTGGCGGACCTTCGATCTCGCAGAAATTTCCGATTGGCGTTTCGTCCACCTCCACCAGTCCCTTGCCATCGGTCCACTCCGCGCGTAACTTTTCGTAGCGGAAGGTCGGTGCATATCCCAGACCCCGCAGGATGGCGTCCATCTTCTTCCCGTCGGCGACGCCCGTCTCCAACTCCACGCGGCTACTGTGGCGGCCTTTTATGCCTCCGCTCTTGTGGGTCAGCGTCCACGCCATGCCGTACTTTCGCAGCCGAAGCAGTTGCCTTCGCGCCCGCAAGACTTCGCCGGGCAGATCATAGAGCGTATTCATCTCGCTGGTCCGAGGCGTGACCAGCCGGAATCCCGCCGCGCGCAGCGTGCGCGTTAGCGCCCGCAGATCGGCTACACGAAATTTGATTTCGATTTCCCGCCGCATGAAGGAGTGGTCAGTCCGCGCAAGATCCTTCCCTCCGCCGGAAGAACGGTTCCGTTCAGGAAGACGCCCATGCGGAGAAGAGTGTCGAAGGCCAGACTGGATCCAGCAAAGAGTGTATTACGGATGCGCCGCACCCGCTGCGGGAGTGGCACTGATTCGGACGCGCGGGCCGGTTCTCTTCGCCCAGTCCACTTCGTCCAGAGGGCCGACCACAAACCACCAACTGAGCCCGCCGATCCAGGCCACAACCGCGGTGATCAGGAATGGCCAATAGAAGGAACCGGTTCGATCCAGAAGCAACCCGGTGAGTGCGGGCGCGACTGCGCCGGCAAGATTCCCAGCGAAATTCTGCACGCCCACCCATCGGCCCACCATCCGCGGCCCAGCCAGCATCTGCGAGATTGCCCAGCTGTTGCAGACGCTGATGCCTAGAAACGCCCCCGTGAGGGCCAGAGCCGCGGTTAAGAAGCGGTCGGGCGTCGGCCCTATCAGGATCAGAAAAACTCCAATGCCTGTGTGGCCAAAGAGCATCATGCCCTTGCGGACCACCGTGGGCGAAGCCCCTGCCTGGATCCAGCGGTCCGATAGTTTTCCGCTCGCTGTGGCCGAAATCGCGGACACCAGGAAGAGCAGTCCGCCCGCGTTTGCCATTTCACCCAGAGAGAGATGGCGTCCCCGCACTAGATAAAAGGGCAACCACGTCACCAGAAAATACAGGTAGTAATTGATGGACGACTGTCCGATGCAGGTACCCCATGCGGACCGTAGCCGGAGAATGTCGAGCAAGCCCGCGGTGTGCCGGTTCGACTGGGAGTGAACCTCGGATCTGCGCGGCATCCACGCCGACCACAGTGGGAGCCAGAGCAAACCCGCCAAGCCGAGCACGACGAAAAACGGCCGCCATCCAAAACGTCCGACCGCACTTCCTCCCACCTTCATTCCAAGTGCGGGGCCCAGTGACAAACCGGCCATGATCATGGAGTTGGCGAACCCGCGCCGGTGCTCTTTGAAATGGCCGCCCAGGATTTTGCCGTAAGAGGGAAATGCCACCGATTCGCCGAGACCCAGAATCACGCGCACGATTAAAAGCGCCGCGAATCCGTGCAAAATGCCGGTGACGGCAGTTGCGGCCGACCACACCAAGAATCCGGCGGCAAACACCCACTTCACGTCAAAGCGGTCCACGAGCCAGCCGGATGGGATCTGCATCAGTGCATAGGTCCAGAAAAATGCAGAAAGCAATATGCCGAGTTGCGACGCCGAAATCCTCAACTCGTCTTTGATCAGGGGCGCAGCGATCGAGAGGTTGCTGCGGTCGATGTAGTTGATCAGTACCGACAGGCTGAGGAGGAAGAGGACACCGTTCATCCGGGCGCTGCTGGGCGCTTCGTGGGTTGTTGTGGCGGTCATCGCGGAAAGCTCGACAATGCTACACCATTCCCGCAGGTTCGTCGGAACTTTCTATTGTCCGCGGAGGTGAACTCGGGTGGTTGGCGATGCTATCATTTTCGACGATCACCAGACCAAACTGGGGGCGAGCATGAAGAACTTATTTCAACCAGAAGCCGTCGACGAAGTAACGTCGCGCATCGACTCGCTGCAACCTGCGAGCCAACGGCTGTGGGGGAAAATGGATGTGGCGCAGATGATGGCGCATTGTTCCGGAGCGCTCGATATGGCCACTGGCCGCCTCAATCCGCCGCGGATGTTCATTGGGAGGTTGATTGGGCCGTTCGTCAAGCCGATCTACTCCAACGATAAGCCGTTCTCCCAGAATAATCCCACCGACCCACAACTCGTGGTGTCAGATCAGCGGGACTTTCTGCGCGAGCGGGAGCAACTCAAAGTCAAGGTCCGGCAGTTTCAACAGGGCGGAGAAGCGCAGTGCACGCGGCATCCTCATCCGTTCTTTGGTGCGCTGACGCCGCAGGAGTGGGGCATAGGCATGTACAAGCACCTGGATCATCATCTGCGACAATTTGGCGCGTGACCTGCGCTACGAAAACGTGGGCAGCTTGACCAGATCGTCCTTCGGGATCGATTCTAAATGTCCCCCGGCCTTTCGCCAGGCGGCTAATCCTCCGACGATCACGAACGTGTTGAATCCTCTTTCCTGCAGTAGGTGCGCCACCCGGGCGCTGGTTGCTTCGCGCGCTCAAGTACAGTAGAGGTAAATGTCCTTGTCTTTGGGGAGCTTCTTGATCTCTTCGTCGAGATTGTTGGGCTCGATGCGGATCGACCCGGCGATGCGTTCGGCTCCAATGTCGTAGTAGCCATGGCTGCGCACGTCGACAATCAGCACGCGGTCCCTCTCCTCCGAAGCCAGTCGGGCAGCGAGTTCCTCGACTTGCACCCGGGGCATGACGCGGTATTTCTTGTGCCGGAGGAATTGCGCGGCGCGGTAAACGGCGTACACGATCAGAGCAACGATGACAATGGATTCCATGGCGCGCCCCGCAGCGTGGAAACCCTTCAAGGTGGCCGCAAGAAAATCGCGCGATAGGTATCCCACCAGCAGGTAGGTGCCGGAATACAGCATCCCTCCGGCCATATCCAAACGCAGGAACTGTCCAAATCGCATCTTCATGCTGCCCGCGAGGGGCGCGGCCATAGTGTTGATCCCGGGGATGAACTTGGCGATCACCAACGTCAGCTTGCCGCGCTTGTAGAACGATTCTGCCGAACGGAGAATGCACGTCTCGGGATTCATCGACAAGCGGCAGAGGAGGCCAAGCAAAGCCCAGCCGGTGTAGCGTCCGAGCCAGAACTGTGCCGTGTCGCCGAGGATGAGGGCGAACATCGCGGCCAGGAGTACCCCTGGGCCCGACAGAGTGTGGGACGCGACGGCGGCGCCCGCGGCCACCAACGCGATCGCAGCTGGGAAGGGAATGCCTATCGCCTCAGCAAACAGCAAGACAAAAGTCAGGGCATAGCCGTGGCGCGCCATGGTGGAGAGCAGGTCATTCATAGGTAGTGTTGGATCAACTTGCCTTGCCGAACACTGATTGCAAAACTCTGATTTGCAAGGGTTTGATTCCCCAGCCCTGGGAAAGGGTTCAGTATAAACGAAGCCGGGCGGGTCCGATGGACCGACGCCCGGCTTTGCTCTACGAGGAGCGAGTCTCTCTCAGGAGGAGGACCTTCCTCGTTCAGGGTGAGCAAGACAGC
>DATDGW010000650.1:0-1758 GCA_036521895.1 Candidatus Sulfotelmatobacter sp.
GGAAGCCAAGCCCCACGCAGCTGCCGTGCCCATCCGCGAAACCGGCGGGAAGTAGCGAAGAGTGCGACGCTCGGTCGGTAAATCTTCGTGTTACAGACGACTAGTTCTCACTTCTCCATGAAGTCCGCGAACGACGCGCTCTTGCCCGCATAAATCCGCAGCGTGCAGCGCGCTCCCACGTGGGCAAAAGCCACCTCGAGCGCATCCGACGACTGGTCCACCTGCGCCGTCTCCATGGACGCGCGCGCAATGTCCTGCTTTTCGTCGTAGGTAGCGCCCGGGGTAACGTTCTTATTCACCACCAGGGTCCAGTGATCCTTCGCCGGTATGGGATACAGGGTGTAAGCTCCGATCGGAATCATGGAACTCCCCAGCTGAAGTTGCGCTTCAGTGAACAATGTCATCGGCGTTCCGCCCGGCGCCCACGGCTTGCCGTTGGCGGGTTTCTCTTTGTTCGAAACCGCGTTATAGCGCACGTACACCTGACGACCGTCATCCAGATTGCATGAGGTGGTCGAACTCGCGGCGCCGCCCGATTGCGCGGCCAGCCAGGGTGTTAGCAATAACGATATGGCTACAGCTCTCCAGACGAGTGTCGCCGACATGATTGGAAAGCCTCCCGCGCAGAAGTGTAGCGCCCAACCGCCTTAAGGGGAAGCCCTTTGCACGAGGACACACGGTTTTCCCCCTGCCTAGTCCCGTTCGTCGTGCGTCTTCAGTGACGTTTCCCCCGCCCCCGGCGGTTGCTACCGTGGCTTGCAGGTACTGGTGCGGCGGGTACCGCGAGTACAACATCGAGGATTATCAATGGCGAAAGCGAAATTAAGAATTCTTTATGGCGAAGGGGATAGTGAGGTTTTGGCAGCGCAGGCCGCGGCCATGGAAAAGGCCGGTCACATCGTCCAGTCAGCCGAAGGACGCAAGGCCGTGACCGAAGCCCTCGCGAAGAACTCGTTTGACCTGGTCGTGCTGGGTGCCACCCTGAGCCGCAACGATCGTCATCATCTGCCTTATATGGTGAAGAAGGCCAGTTCCGAGACCAGCGTGCTGGTCATGCACGCCGACGGCAGCCGTCATCCCTACGTTGACGCCTGCACCGATACTGGCGCCAGCCTGGAGTCGGTGCTGAACCGCATCGAATCCATGAGGATCGCCGGTATGACGCCGAAAGCCGCAGCGGCGGGAGCTGGGCGGTAGTTTAGACAAGCTGTCAGATACCAATCTTGACGGGGCGGTCCAACCAGACCGTCTTTTTCATTTTGCCTTTTGGCGTACGACTGTTCCATGTATCAAGATGAGTAATAGGTGGGAAAGGTCGGATCTCTACACGGCCCAGGTGTCTTGATTTCGCCCTAGAATCGCCGAAAGTGGGAGGCCAGCCGCGAAGCAGCGATAGAATGGAGCCCACGACGTAAGTCGTGGGTCAGGCAGAATATGTGATTACAGAATTAGGGAAGCCCCGATAGGGGCGAAAAAGAGACCCGCGCCAGGCACGAACCAAACTGGTAATAGTGGAATACCCGCCCAGCTTCAAAACCAGAATCGAAACGTTTTCCCGCCTGAGCACCCCGCGAAAGTGGAACTAAGGCAGCGTCCTTGGCGCCGGCTTTCCCGCAGCTTTGTAATCCTTGGGATACACCACCAAACACCGCCGCATCCCCTCGCCCTCACTCTCGGTCCGCAAGTCGGCCTCGTCGCGCAACGCGAGGTGAACAATCCGCCGCTCGCGCGACGACATTGGACTGAACTGGTACGGCG
>DATDGW010000651.1:0-4152 GCA_036521895.1 Candidatus Sulfotelmatobacter sp.
CCGCATCTTCTCGGGCGAGACTCAGTTTGGCACGAGTGCTGACAAAGGGCATCGACAGTCCCCCGACAGGTGGGATATCGATAAGCCTATACCACAATAAGTGGTATTGCAATGTTATTTAGAAATCAGACTACTAGTTGCGTTCCAGAATGATCGGGTCTCGCATCTCTGGAAAGACTACGCGCACGGCGGCAAGCAGAAGATCATGACGGTCTCCACAGATGAGTTCCTGCGCCGCTTCCTGATCCAGGTTCTGCCCAAGGGCTTGGTCCGCATCCGCCACTTCGACCTTTTCGCCAACCAAAGGCGTGGCAGTATGCTCGTGCGCTGCCGTACCTTGCTTGGTGCTGACGACTGAGCAACTGATCCCGAGATCACCGCCCTTCTCCGCTGTCCTGTTGGCTGCGGTCCCATGCTCGTCGTGGAACGGGTGACCCGTAACCAGCTTCATTTTCCGCTTAGGCCTGACATTGCCTGATCCACGCAGGTGCAGCAGTGATTCCTCCTGAGATATCGATGGCGCAACTGGCTTCGATCATTGTCGGTCGCAGGTGTGTTCAATCACGCCACGCTCTCGTATGCTCACGCGGCGACGTAGCTTCGCAGATACGACTCCTTCTCTCACAGGTCAAGACTTCACCGCGGCTTTTCAAACCCAGATCCACCGCTTTCAGCGTCCCGGTTGTTGCTTCAAATCCGACTTACAACCTGCACACCCGAATCGAAATCCCACAGCTCCCATTGCATCCGCGGCAAACGCTAGCGGCTCAGTTCAAACCACCCTATCGAAACTGCCCCGGGCAAGCAACCTGCGCACCTCACACACTTCTGCCGTCGGGGCAGTCCCGATGGGGATCCATCGTTTGTCGGGAGTAATCCGGAAACATAAGTTCCGGTTTTCCAGTGGATCCGCCCGAGAGATGGCGGCCAGCGGTCACAACTGAAGGCACTTCAGCTATTGCAGATTCGCGTACTCGGCTTTGGCTTGCTTGTAAATGGGGATGTCGGGGTCGGCATCTTTCCACAAGGTCATGAAGTCCTTGTAAGCAGCGAGGGCGCGGACGCGGGCGGCGTCTGCGTCGGCGCCTTGCGAAGTTCTCGCCTGCAGCGCATTTGCCCGCGCTACGCCAAGATGAGCCAGAGCTCCCGTCCAGCAGTTCCAGACGATGCCGCTATGGTCGAGAATCTTCTGGAACTCGGCCGCCGCCTGCGTTCCGTTTCCTGCAGCCAAGTACGCCTCGCCTCGGATGTACGTCGGATACAAGCAGGACAAGTTATCCACGAAAATGATCTGTGCATACTCGATGGGTGGCAATGCACTTTGCAAGAGCTGAACGGCCCCACCCGGATCCTGGCGATTGAGCGCCAACTCCGCCCGAATTGCCGGCAGCCAAAGTGCCTGCCACTGCGTGTCCAGTGGGGAGCGCTTGTTCAGATCTTGCGCCAGCGATACAGCTCGCGCCTCATCGCCCGCCATGGCAAAGGCAAGGGCGGCTTCCGCCTCGACACCCTGACTGGCGGGAATGAGCTTCAAACCTTCCGCCGCGGCCTGCTTCGTTGGCGCGAAGTTGCCGAACGCAGCCTCGCGCAGCGCAGCGTTCTCGTACCATATCGCCCCAGATTCCTTGTTGTCAGTGCGGATGGCGGAGTCTCTGGATCGCCTGGTAAGCTCCCGCGCCTTCTCTAAATGTCCCGCATACGCTTCTGTGTCTGATGCGAAAGAAAGACCGGCATTCTCGAGTGCGGGCTGTTGCGAAAACCAGCGTTGCTGTTCCGCCATGCCGGCGGAGTCTCCCCGCAGAAACGCCAGGGCATACAGAGCATTGCGGAGTGTGAAGCGATCCAGCTTGAGGGCTTGCGCCATCTGGATGATCTGCTGCGCTTCATCGAAGCGTTGTAGAGCGAGAAGGGCATTGGAGAGATTTCCATACGAGGAACCGCTCAACGGATCCAGATGCAGGCATTCACGATAAGACTCCACCGCCTTTTCATACTGCGCCCGCTCGGCATATGCATTTCCCAGGTCGAGACGAGCTGTCGGGTCGCGTGGATATGCCCCAATCCATTCCTGGTATGTTTGGATCGCCTTCTCCAACTCCCCCGTCACTGTTTCATAATAAGAAGCCGAGAAGAGCAGTTTTTCCCGCTCGCTGGCATGCTCGCGCAACTCGAATGCCTTGGTGAAATACTCGTTCGCTCGTCCTACTTCACCCAAACCGCTATAACCGGCCGCGACCCCCCAATACCCCATCGCAAAATTCGGATCTAGCTGAATGGCACGTTGATAGTCAGGCAGAGCCGCGACGGGGCCTTTCTCGCTGTAAGCTTTCCTGCCAATGCTGAACGATTGCAGAGCTTCGAGCGAAGATGTCGTGGCCTCTTGGAGCGGAACATCGAACTTCTGCACAGTTACAAGCGACTCGCCCAGTTCACCGCGGAGCTTCGAGGCACTTTGTCCGAGCGCATCCAGCACCTTCTCTTTGCTGGATGCCGTCGCCTGCTCCTGCGCCAGCGTATCTCCTGTATGGCAATTCACCGCTTTCAGGCCGACCACATATTCGCTGCCCAGGCTGGCAATCGATCCGGCGATGTACGCTTTGCTGTCCGCACGCTCGCAAAGCTCCCGGGCAAGGTCGGGCGTGAGCTTGGCGTTGCGAGGCCTCATCATCAGTTTCAAAGTGGAAGCCACTCGGTTCTCAGGTAGGACGTTCAGAAATGGCGATTGGTTGAGAGACACGTTGAGCGCAGTCTTCAGCGTGTCGTCGAATACCTGGTCGCTCGTGCTATTCGTGAAATCGGCGAGCACGATCGTGTCCTTTTCTGTGAGCCGTTGAACTCCGTGCAGCCGATAGTAAAGCCCTCCGGCAACCAGGGCCGCGACGGCCAGGGCGAGCGCCAGGATTTTCCAGAGCTTCTTCTTCCCACTCACCTGAGCCTTGGCTCCTGCGGCCGCCTGCGATGTGTGCGAACTGGTCAGGCTGGGGTTGGAACCGGACACGGGCCCAGGTTGCGCGGCCGCGGCCTGCAGTCCGCTCTCCTGTGCGACTGCGACCTTCCCCGAACTGGGGGCCGTCCCGCGCCCCGTTTCGCTATCGCGCTTCAGCCGCTGCAGCTCGGCGCGCATTTCCTTCGCGCTTTGAAACCGCAGCTCCAGGTCTTTTTCCAGGGCGCGGCTGATGATGTCTTCAAACTTGGGCGCTATCTCGCGATTGAATCGAATCGGCGCGGGCGGATCGCGGTCGAGAATGGCTTTAAAGATGAGCGCCGAGGTGTCCCCGTGAAACGGCAAGACTCCAGTGGCCATTTCGTAGAGCACCGATCCGAAGGAAAACAGGTCGGTGCGCGCGTCCAGCTCCTTGCCCTTGGCTTGCTCGGGCGACATGTAGGCCACGGTTCCGAGCGTCGAGCCCGGGCTGGTCAGATGTTCGTCAGTCGCGACTGTGCCGAGCGCGTGTTCCGCTGGCGCTTGAGCGAGGCTAGGCGCCACTTTTGCCAATCCGAAATCCAGCACCTTGGCATGGCCGCGCTTGGTGACAAAGATATTTGCCGGTTTGATGTCCCGATGCACTATGTCTTCCGAATGAGCGGCATCGAGTGCGTCGGCGATTTCGATGGCGAGCGACAAAATGAAGTTCATCTCCAGCGGACGCCCGGCGATGCGGTGCTTCAGCGTCATTCCGTCGAGGAACTCCATCGCGATAAAGGCGTGACCGTCCTGCTCGCCGATGTCATAGATGGTGCAGATATTGGGATGGTTCAGCGCCGAGGCTGCCTGAGCCTCGCGCTGAAAGCGAGCGAGCGCCTGTGGGTCGTGAGCGACACCTTCCGGCAGGAACTTCAGAGCAACGAAGCGGCGCAGGCGAATGTCCTCGGCCTTGTAGACCACACCCATGCCACCACCGCCGAGTCTTTGCAGAACGCGATAGTGAGAAATGGTCTGGCCTAGCACGATGCGCGAATCTTACGTTGATAAGAATAGGCAAGTCAATGAGTCGAGAGGAGTTAGTCGCGCCCCTCCTAACCCGGCCGAGCCGGAACCAAAAACAGGAAGTTGGACGTTTTCAAAAACACCTCTGAACCAGCATAAACATTGGTTGAATCACCACCCACGAAAAATGTCTTGCCAGAAACAGCAAAGATCTGTGTATAGAG
>DATDGW010000652.1:0-1599 GCA_036521895.1 Candidatus Sulfotelmatobacter sp.
TCCGGCGCGTCTTGTCTGGGTGGAGTTCCAACCCGAACTTTCCTAGCCGCTCCCGAAACAACTCCAGAAAGCGGTCTGCTTCCGTTCGGTGTTGAAATCCCAACAGGATGTCGTCGGCATAGCGCACGACGATCACGTCTCCTTGCGCACACTTCGTGCGCCATACTTTCACCCAGAGATCGAAAGCATAGTGCAGGTAGATGTTGGCAAGCAGTGGCGAAATCACCGCTCCTTGCGGGGTACCTGTCTTCGTTTCCGACCATATGCCGTCCTCCATCACCCCGGCGTTCAGCCATTTCTGGATCAGCCGTAGGATTCGGGGGTCGGCAACGCGATGCTCAACGAACTTGACCAGTTGGCTTGTATCGAGATTATCGAAAAAGCCTCTGATATCTGCGTCTAGTACGAAATTCACCTTCTTCTTCAGAAGCGCATACGACAGTGCATCCAGCGCTTGATGCTGGCTGCATCCTGGACGAAATCCATACGAAAAGCCGAGAAAATCTTCCTCGTAGATCTGATTGAGGATCGTAACCACGGCTTGTTGGACTGTCTTGTCCTCCACGGCCGCAATCCCCAATGGGCGTAGCCGCCCATCGGGTTTCTCTAAAAACTTTCTTCTCGATGGCTGCGCTCGATACGCTCCGCGATGTACCCGACCGTGCAGATCGACGAGTCGATCCTCCAGTCCGGTCTCATACTCCTGCCACGTTACACCGTCCACTCCGGGTGCAGCTTTTCGCTTCAGCGCATAAAAGCTTTCCCGCAGCAGATCGATCGTCAGATGGTGGAGCAAGGCGGTGAACTTCATCTCCTTGTTTCCCTTTGCTGCTTTCCGCACATTCATCAGCCCATGTGACACGTGTTTCTCGCTCTGTGTCGGGTACGTGTTAGGTTGACGAATGTTCTCCTTGATCAACGGCCTTCCCTCCTCACTCTCCGCGGACAGTTTCCCGTCTTTGTTCGAATGATTCATCGGTACCCTGCCGTTGTCCGACTCCTCGGTGACGTGCGCGCGAGTCTTGCGGCTTATCGCCTTCACCCGCCGTCCTGCTGCGGTGCTCTGCCGCAGGCACCACCGAGGTCTCCCGGTTCTCGTGTCTGAAGTTTCTAGGCGTGTCAGGGGTCTGCGACTACGCAGGGCTGTCCAGGTCCTCACGATGTCGTCCCTGGCCATATTGCCTTCCGCTCTAGCAACCGCGTCGGCGCCCTGATTGCAAATTTTCGAAGCTCAATACCCTGCCCGCCTATCCCCTGTTTTATGCTTCGATGGTTGCCTCGCGACAACTCATCGCCAAACTCGGGGCCGAGCGGATCGTTACTCCTTACTCGTAGGGCTCTTTCATCCCCTCTTTCAGACCGGTTTATCCCGGCGCTCTGCTAGTCTTTTTCATAGCCGGTCTCCTTTTAATTGTGCCTTGAGCACGTCCAACATTGGGAGCGTATCGCATCCCGCGGAGACCGGCCTTCTCATCCCATCTGAGAAACGGCGTTATCGTCAACTGGTTCCCACATGACGATAACGGGACGCAATATAAAAGGGCGCCCCGTTTGGAGTAGGGTTTGGGTGCTAGCCCAGCTTGCGCAGTCCGAGGTGAT
>DATDGW010000653.1:0-6272 GCA_036521895.1 Candidatus Sulfotelmatobacter sp.
GGACAGTTAGGACTTTGGACTTTCGCCAGTCTCTTAGAGAAGGTAGGCGAAGCAGCTGACGCCGACAAGATCAAGGCCAAAGGGACGGCCAGCCAGAGGAATTGAGCCGTTGGGGTGTCATCGCTCACCTCCAAAGTGTGATTCTTGGCGTGCGCTATACCATGGAAGCTCAGCTTGAGCGGGGCTTTTCTGTCGGCACCCCGCACGGTCGCGTAGTGACGGACGTTGCTCCACGGCCAGTCCTCAGGTTTGGCCACGAATCCGCGCTTCACCGGATTGCGGTGAAGATAGCGCACCTTCTCTCGGAACTCGCGTTCACTCCAGACATTGAAGTCGTAGTAACGCTCTCGCTCGAACGGTTCCTCGGCTCGCAGGGCGAGCCGACGTGCCCCGCCTTGCTTCAAAGATTTCCATGCTTGTGCGACCGTGCTGCGCTCGGTCCCGTTCACGAGTAGATGCACGGGCTCCGGCATGATGACGTATCCGTACACGCAAAGTCCGTAGAACTTGCCGGACCCGTTCCAACGCGGAGACGAAGATTGAGCAGGCTTCCCCGTTGCGAACTTCCGTCGTCGGTGGTAGCAGCTGAAAGTGAGGAAATGGCTCTGGCGGGTTTGCTAAAAGCGCTTCAGCGACCAGGGCATGGCGACTGACTAGGGGCACACGCTGGTGAATGTCTGTGACGAATGAACATTGAGGTCGAAATCCGCGCTCAAGCTGAGCTTGAACGGGGCACCCTCCAAATCTGCAACAGATCGAGGCGGCTTACCCTTTACCGTCTGCAACCCCCCGTGATATCCTCATAACTGTCACATAGACAATCGATTAAAGACAGGAGTGCACCAGGCAAGTGTTAGCCAGAGAGCACAAGAAATCCCTCATCGACCAGTACGGCACGCATCCCAGCGATACCGGTAGCCCTGAAGTTCAGATCGCGTTGCTCAGTGAACGCATTGGCCAGTTGACGGAGCACTTCAAGACGCACCAGAAAGACCACGGCTCGCGCCGCGGCCTTCTCATGCTGGTCAGCAAGCGCCGCAGCTTGCTCGACTACCTGAAGAAATACGATTCCGAGCGCTATAAGACCGTCATCACCAAACTCGGCATCCGCAAGTAGATCGAAGGCAAGGTTTCAAGGTGGCAATGTTTCAAGGTTTCAAAGACCTTGAAACTTTGAAACCTCGGAAACTTTGAAACTTCGCCTAGCTATTTCTGAGGAACCGTCTCCGGAGAGACGCCCCGGCATCGAGGAATTCTGCACACGTGCGTTTTTCAAGCGCTGATCCCTCGCCTCAACCCGGCACCTACCGGTGCCCCGGCCCTTCCGCGCGTCGGCGGAGGGGTGCGCCTGCCTGTCTCATCTCAAAGGAATGAATCATGAAACCAGAAGCAACTAGCGTTACAGTCCACCTATCCGGCGGCAAGGAAATCTCATTTGAAACTGGAAAGCTCGCCAAGCAGGCCGGAGGCGCCGCTCTGGTCCGCCTCGGCGAAAACGTTGTGCTCGCCACCGCCACCGCCAACGCCGATCCGCGCGAAGGCATCGATTTCTTTCCCCTTACCGTTGATTACCGCGAATACACCTACGCCGGCGGACGTTTCCCCGGAGGCTTCATCAAGCGCGAAGGCCGCATGAGCGAGCGCGAAGTGCTCACCAGTCGCCAGATCGACCGGCCGGTGCGTCCCATGTTCGCCGAGGGATTCAAGTGCGAGACCCAGGTGATTGCATTCGTGCTGTCGGCCGACAGTAATAATGATCCCGACGTTTTGGGCATCAACGGCGCTTCGTGTGCGCTGACGCTTTCCGACATTCCGTTTCTTGGTCCCATCGGCGCCGTACGCGTGGGCCTGGTCGACGGACAGTTCATCGTGAATCCCACGTACGACGAGATGCGCGGGGGCCTGGTCAATATCATGGTGGTCGGAACGGCCGATGGCATCGTGATGATCGAATCGGGCGCGAAAGAAGTAAAAGAAGAGACGGTCGTGGACGCGATCGAGTTCGGCCACACCGAGATCAAGAAGATCTGCGCGGCCATCAACGAGCTGCGCCAAAAAGTAGGCAAGCCGAATCGCAAGGTCGAGCCGCCAGTATTCGATGACGCGTACTACAACGACCTGGAGAAAAAGATTGGCGCCGAGTTGACCGATGCGCTCGACACCAAGAAGCATCCCAAGGCGGAGAGCTACACGCTGGTCAAGGAAATCAAGAAGCGCCTGGCCGCCGAGTTGCCGAAGACAGGAAGCGAAAAAGACGACGAAGACGCTAAGAAGAAACTCTCGCAGTACTATGAGACCCTGCGCGAACGCATCTTCCGCGAGGCGGTGATCAATCACAAACGTCGTCCGGATGCCCGCGCCTTCGACGAGATCCGCGAAATCTGGATCGAAGCCGGCGTCCTGCCCCGCACCCACGGCAGCGCGATCTTCACTCGAGGCGAAACGCAAGCCCTGGTCACAGCCACACTCGGCACCAGCGACGACATGCAACGCCTTGAAGGCTTCGAAGGCGAATCCAAGAAACGCTTCCTTCTTCACTATAATTTCCCCCCGTTTTCGGTTGGAGAAGTGGGTTTTATGCGGGGGGCGGGGAGGCGCGAGATTGGGCATGGAGCGCTGGCGGAGCGTGCGGTTTCGGCCGTGCTTCCGACGGAAGAGAAGTGGCCGTATGCGATGCGCGTCGTTTCCGACATTCTGGAATCGAACGGATCATCGTCGATGGCGACGATCTGCGGTGCGTCGATTGCGCTGATGGATGCGGGCGTTCCGTTGAAGGCTCCGGTGGCCGGAGTGGCGATGGGACTGGTGAAGGAGGGCGATCAGTACGCCATCCTGACCGACATCGCTGGCGCGGAAGATCACTACGGCGACATGGACTTCAAGGTCGCCGGCACGAAGGAAGGCATCACCGCGCTGCAGATGGATATTAAGGTAGCCGGCATCACGGCGCAGATCATGCGCGAGGCGCTGGCACAGGCACAGCGGGGACGGATGCACATCCTCGGAAAGATGGAAGAGGTCATCACCACCGGGCGCGAGAAGATTTCGGATTACGCGCCCCGCTTCTACACGGTGCAGATCCCGGTCGACAAGATTCGCGATCTGATCGGGCCGGGCGGCAAGATGATTCGCAGCATCGTGGAGCAGACCGGTGTGAAGATCGACGTGGAAGATTCCGGGCTGGTGAAGGTGGCGTCGAGCGATCAGGAGTCGGCGGCGAAGGCGCTGCAGATTATCGGAGACATCACGGCGACGGCCGAGGTAGGGAAGACCTACCTAGGCAAGGTCACACGGCTGGCGGATTTCGGCGCGTTCGTGGAGATTCTGCCGGGCACCGACGGGCTGCTGCACATCAGCGAAGTGGCAGAGCATCGCATTGCGGATGTGCGCGACGAGCTGAAGGAAGGCGACCAGGTGCTGGTGAAGGTGCTGGCGGTGGAAGGCAACCGCATTCGGCTGTCGCGCAAGGCGATTCTGAAGGAGCAGCGCGCGAAGATGGGTGGCGGGGAAGCTCCTCCTCCAGATGCTGCCATGGCGCCAGCGGCTGAAGGGCAGCCTGCGTTGACGGGCTCGCTCGTGATCGAGGGCGGCGGCGATTTTCCGGATGAGCCGGATTCCGAGCCGAACTTCAACCGCGACGGTCCACCTCACCTGAGTGCGGGAGGCGGAGATCGTCCGCGAGGCGGTGATCGTGGCGGAGACCGCGGTGGACGCGGCGGGCGCGGCGGGCGTCCTGGCGGCGGGGGTGGTGGTCGTGGCCGCGGGCGCGGCGGACGTCCCGGAGGCGGCGGTGGCGGAGGGCGGCACTAACTTCTGGCACAGATCCCCACCGATTCCACGGATAAACCACGAAGGATTCAACGAAAAGGACCGCAGAGATTGCGGTCCCTTTTTCTTGCGCGCGTGTAGACCAGTCGGACGCGAATCGGAAAAGCACGAAGGGACACGAAGGACTCGTTCTCGTCGTTTCGGTCGCGAGATTACCCACACTCGTTGACTCGCGGGTTCCGTATTTGTAGGATGTACCTGCCCCGGTTACATCTCATTCATGATCGGCCAGACCATCTCCCACGACCGGGTCGTCGAGAAGTTGGGAGGCGGCGGCATGGGAGTGGTTTACAAGGCCGAGGATACCGAGCGTGGCCGCTTCGTGGCCCTGAAGTTCCTGCCCGGCCAATTTTCCCGCGAGCCACAGGCCCTGGAACGCCTTCGCCGGGAGAGCGCGAGCGGCATCGGCGCTGAACCATCCCAACATCTGCACCCATCTTCGAAATCGGCAAACATGGCGAGCAGTCGTTTATCGCCATGGCGTTCCTCGACGGCATGACACTGAAGCACCGCATTGGCGGGCGTCCCATGGACGCCGAGCCCATGTTGTCGCTGGCGATTGAGATCGCCGACGCGTTGGATGCGGCGCACGCCGAAGGCATCGTGCACCGGGACATCACACCCGCGAACATCTTTGCCACCAAAGAACTTTCTTCTCAAGGACAGGGGCAGGGAGCGGATGCCGACGCCGCCCGCGTCCGGGCGCTGGCCGCTTCCAAAGATTTTCTGACGCTCTGGAAAGACGCTGACCTGGACATTCCAATTCTCAAGCAGGCTAAGACAGAGTACGCGAAGCTGAGCGATGTGCTGCTCTAAATCTGCGCATGCATTTCTTGCTCGGACGGCGGAAACTATTCTCGCTGAATTGGGTTGAGCGGCAACGAATCACATGGGTTCGCCTACAGTGTCTCCTGTAGACGTCAAAAAAATATTGCTGACTTCCATAGTCGAGGGTTCCCGAGATGCGCAGCTAAGCCGTGCAGATGCAATGCGGGCGCAATGCGGATGAAAAGATTTGCAATGAGATGGCAGAGTGCTTGCTATCAATCTCGCCAGAGCCGTCTGGCTCCTGGAGGATTTAGTGAAAACCAAGATTCAGTCTCTCTCCTTTCTCGCCACCCTGGCGGTCGCCCTCGGCCTGATCTCCTGGGGCAGCGCGCTGAATGCGCAAACGACTCCCTCGACGCCCACAGGCCAGCAGACGACGCAACCCACAGCGACGCCAGACACTCCGCCCACGCAGCAGACTCCGCAGACGCAGCCCGCGCCGACGCCGGATAACCCGCCGGCGACGCAGCAGACGCCGAATGCGCAGGCTCCGGATGCGGCAACACCGTCGACTCCGAAGGACAGCACTCCAACCGCGGCGGCGCCCGGCGCTGCTGACAGCCAGGTTTTCTCGGGAACCGTCGAGAAGTCCGGCGACAAATATGTGTTGAAGACCGATTCCGGCAAGACCTATGACATCGACCACCAGGACGACGTGAAGAAGTTCGAAGGCAAGCGCGTTCGGGTGCAGGGCAAGCTGGATGAAAGCGGCACGAAGATCCAGGTGAAGTAAGTTCGTCGATTTGACCAGAACAGGCACCGAGGACACCGGGCAAACCGCTCCGTGATCTTCGGTGCCTTTTGGTTTGTGTTGTCTGCGCTACCTTCTCTGCCATCGTGATAACCCAGCCTTCGAGGTCTTCGAAGGCGAATTCGCGCATGCCGTAGAGCTGCTGTTTCAGGGGCATCGTGATCTTTGCACCCCTCTTCTTCACGGCGGCCAGCACTTCTTCAATGCCCGGCACTTCAATGAACACGTGAGGCTGCCGCCGATGGGCTTGGCGCCCAACGCGGGATACTGTTCGGCGACGGCTTTCTGATCGTTGAAGAATGTCTCCACGCCGCCGGCCGCGACCGATCCGTAGACGTAGGGTGGTTGCTCGGGGACGGTGATGGCAGGCTGAAGGCCGAGGACGGAGCGGTCGAACTCCATGCTGGCGGCGACATCGCGGACGACGAGATTGGGCGTGAGCTTCTGCAACGTCATGGTGTCTCCTTTTATCTGTGGGGGTGAGCGCGGCCTGCAACGGGAGGCGCGACGCACACCGGGATCGGGTGTTCGCAACGCCTCCATCCACGCTCCTTGCCAGGGGAGCGCAGGTAAGGCCGCCTCATAGTCGGTGGCGCCGCCGGAGAAACCGCGGGCGCGCGGGGCCCGCGAGGTACGGCAGAAAGCATAGCAGGAAAGTCAAGGGGTTGATCTTACTAGTGGTCTCAGCTGGTCTCAGCGCGGCTTTCCCCGCAATGACTTTGAGAGTGCTCCCCATCCTTGCAGAGGATGCAAGGATGGGGCTTCCCGCTACGAGGCTGGTGAACCTGGCAGGATGGATTCCACTTGCGTTTTCAGGCGGCGGTTGGCAAGCGGATGAGGGCGGGTAGTTCAGTGCAGAAAGTTT
>DATDGW010000654.1:0-2326 GCA_036521895.1 Candidatus Sulfotelmatobacter sp.
TGTGGGCCGCCAACCCAAGCGGCAAACCGTCAAAGTCATTGGCAAGGGTGATCTCACGCAGCGCCGGCACCACGACCTTTGAGGTAAGCCTAAGTTCGGGCCGCCCTCATCAAATCAGAATTCATCTGGCATCCATCGGTCATCCCCTGGTAGGCGATCCTCTGTACGACTTAACCGGCCAGCCTCTTGAAAATCTCCCCGGCCTCCCCGGCGATGGAGGATATTTCCTGCACGCCCAATTTCTGAAGCTCCACCACCCTGTCACCGGAGAACAAATCAATCTTGAGGCAGCTTTGCCGTCCGGATTCTCATTGCATCAGTAGGTTCACGGCGGGAATGAAATCAGGGTGGCCGTTGAAACAGATGTTCACCTCTAGATTTTTGAGATAACTTGTGTTGCCTCGTGGGGTTAAGGGCGATTTTAGCGCTGATTATGTAGACACGCATATTATGCCATTAATCCATTTTGTCCTTGACAATATGGGATATCCTATAAATTATATGTGGTCATGTATATATCGCGTGCTTCCTGGTCCTCCTCCAACGGCAAAGTTTATGAGTCCATCTACCTCCGCGAGTCCTACCGCGAGGGCCCCCACGTCCGCAAGCGCAACATCGCCAACCTCACCCATGCTGATCCCCAGGAGATTGCCGCCATCGAACTGGCGCTGAAGCATAAGGGCGATCTGGCCGCCCTCCGCTCACTCGACCAGGTCCACCTTGTGCAGGGGCTTTCGCTCGGCGCCCTGTGGACCGTCGCGGAGATGGCCCGGCGGCTCGGCATCCCCCAAGCCCTCGGTACCGGCTTCCCGGCTCAACTGGCCCTGTGGCAAGTTCTAGCTCGCGTGCTCGACCAGGGCTCGCGCTTGTCGGCGGTGCGCCTGGCGCAAGTCCATGCCGCCGGCGATGTGCTGGGCTTGGAGCGCGGCTTCGATGAGAACGACCTCTACGCCAACCTGACTTGGCTCAGCCAGCACCAGCAGCGGATTGAAGACCGGCTGTTCGCCCGTCGGCGCGGCCAGCAGAAACCCGACTTGTTTCTCTACGACGTGACGAGCAGTTATCTGGAAGGTGAAAAAAATGCCTACGGGGCCTATGGCTACCCCCGGGACGGCAAGAAGGGGAAGCAGCAGATTGTCATCGGGCTGTTGTGCGACGAGCAAGGCGCGCCGCTCTCCACCGAAGTCTTCCGGGGCAACACCCAAGACCCCAAGACCTTCGCCGCCCAAGTGCAGAAAGCCAGCGAGCGGTTTGGTTGTGAGCAGGTGACGTTTGTGGGTGACCGGGGGATGATTAAAAGCGGCCAAGTGAAGGATCTCTCCGCCGTAGGCTTCCACTACATTACCGCCATCACCAAGCCCCAGATCGAGACCTTGCTGGCGGCGGGCGTGTTGCAGATGGAGTTGTTTGCGGCCGAGATCTGCGCGGTCCAGCAGGAAGGCGTACGTTATGTGCTGCGGCGGAATCCTCGGCGGGCCGAACAACTGGCCGCGGCGCGGGCGGACAAACAAGCGTGCGTCGAGCGTCTGTGCGAGGAGCGGAACCGCTACCTGCGTGAACATCCCCGCGCCCGGGTAGCGACGGCGGAGAAGCGGGTGCGGGTCAAAATCACCCAGTTGAAAATCGCCCCTTGGCTGGAGGTCAGAGCGCAAGATCGCAGCGTGCAAGTAGCGGTTAACTCCGCCGCGCAGGAAGAAGCCGCACGGTTGGATGGGTGTTACGTGATCAAGACGGACTTAGCCGAGAGCGTGGCTTCCCCGCAGGTCGTGCATGACCGTTACAAGGATCTGGCGCAAGTCGAGCAGGCCTTCCGCACCTGTAAAACGGTGCACCTGGAGACCCGTCCGATTCACGTGCGCACCGCCGAACATACGCGCGCTCACGTGCTGGTGGTGATGCTGGCCTACCTGATCCGACGGGAACTGAGCCGGGCCTGGGCGGACTTGGACATCACCGTGGAAGAGGGGCTGCACCAATTACAGACGTTGTGCTCGATAGAAATGCAGATCGAGGGAGGCGGCAGTTGCTTGCGGATTCCCCAGCCCAGCGCCGCCTGCCGGGCGCTGCTCAAAGCCGCCGACCTCCGCCTGCCGGAGGCGCTACCGCACCGGAAGATTGTAGTAGTCACGCGCAAGAAACTGCCCGAGCGTCGCAAACCTCGTTAGCATGCAGCAACTTGCACGTAAAACGTCACTCCGACTCAATGGTGAACACCCGTTGTAATGGCCCCGCCCCCGAATGGCGTGTTAAGAAATTGTAGGCGTAGAGATCCGTGGAATCATTCGGGTAAGTAATCCGCGTGACGCGGTCAAGATCGTCGTACTCG
>DATDGW010000655.1:0-2464 GCA_036521895.1 Candidatus Sulfotelmatobacter sp.
GTCAACATGCTGAGACGATGGCGACGCTCGGAAAGTTGTATTTCGTTCAGCCCGGTATGGGCGAACTTCTCATGGTCGGCGCCAAAGTACTTGCAATCGCTGTGATCCACCAGATACTGGGGCTCTTGCTGGGCAAGCGCGGGTAAGCACCCGGAAATCGCTGCGGAACGGGAAAGCCAAGCCACGGATCGTGAAAGGACCATAGAATCAACCTGGGGGGCGCTGCGAGGGGTGCGCCTTGTTCACACTAACACGGATTCCATCTAATAGTTCTTGGGAATCTACCCTAGCTACTTTCCCACTTAAAATTCCAAAACGTGCCTCAGACGGCGCAGGAGCTTGCTGGCGAGTTTTGTCTGAGACTGGCGACTTTTCAGGGGAACGTTGAAGTGGAGGGTGCTTCAGAATCTGAATTGGGATTGGGGTGGGAAGAAGTGTATTGGCCGAGGAGGGAATCTTACCGCGGGCGAGCTTGCTCGGCCAAGTGGGTACCGATATGAATGACGTTGTCGGCGATCACTCCGAGCCCGACCCAGCGCCGGATGCCGTTCGATCCTTTATAAAGCGAGCGCCGCAACCCATGCCGCCGTTTGAGAACGCTGATTCGGCCTTCACAGCCTGTGCGCCATTTCTGAAGCTTTTTAAACCAACGCTGCTTCTGCCGCTGCTTACGTGCGGGGCTTTTGGTGTCGTGGCTCGGAATCGATACCCGGCTTACCCCCATCTGCTCGGCCTTGGATTCGTTAGCGGCTGAAAAGAATCCGGGATCCGCCGCTACATGCGTCGGCGCGTGTCCGAACTGTTCCACATGTTGCTCCAGACATCCTTCGAGTAAAGTGGAGTCGGCCGGTCTTTGTTCGCACACTTTGTAACGCGTAACGATCTGGTTCTCCGCCTCCTGAATCAGGACCAGTTTGCCGAACTCATTCGGCTTATTCGCCTTGCCCTTGCGGATCACCTCGGTGTGCGTCTCAAACATGCTGAGCAGCTTTCCCTCGGCCTGAGTATTGCCGCGGAGCACCCGCTCGCGTGTCTGACGCAGCACCTGCTGGACTCGGGGAATCATCTCATCCAACTGCTGCTTGGCCTTGTGCAGGACGGACAGATTGCCGCGCTTGACGCGCCCGGCGATCTCGCTCGAAAACTTCTTGGCCTGCCCGGCGACCCGGCTGGTGATTTCCAACAGTTTGACGTAGGCGTTCTTCATCTTCTGCCGGCCTTGCTCGGTCTTGTTACGGCTGGCGCGCGCAATCGCCAAAACTTTCAACTTTGCGGATCGGCTGCGGTCGCGCATTTGTGTGCCAGCCTTGCCCGCCACGATGGTGACTTTCTTCATGATGCGCGTCAGGACGCGCACGCCGTCGCCCAGCAAAGAGCTGTCGGTCGGATAATGGATATCAGTCTCCACCACGGTCGTATCGACCCGCATCTTCCGGCCTGTGGCGATCTTGTTTTCCTGGGCGATCTCGACCACCCGCCGATGCAGTTTTTCGATCACCTCCGGCCCCAGTTGACGCGCCAGGTTTCCCATCGTCCGGTCATCCGGAACCTTTTCGCCGCCGATTCGCGTGAATTCGCGATAGACCAGGTTGGCGCGTACTTCCCGCGACAGCGTTTCGTAGCTCCAGTCGCGAACGTGCTTCAACAGCAGCATTCGGAGCACGACATCGGCCGGCGTCGCCTTGCGGCCACGAGTCTTACTCTTCTTACAGCGTTTGGCCAATTCTTGCTGGATGATGAGCAACAGGGCGTCATCTTCCAGCGCCTGATCGGCGTGTCGCATCCAGGGTTCCCATAGATCCTCCACCGCCTCGGCGATGAAGCCGTCGGCAAAATTTCGCTGCAGGCGCCGAGCGGCGATCACGATGCGCGCTCCTGATCTTTGAACGCCTGGCGGTCCAGGCGCAACAGGAACTGATTCAGTTCGCTAATGGCTTCCAGGGTCTCTTTGCAAACGTGATAGCGTTTGACCGCCTTACGAACCTGCGGAACCTGCTCGGGACGCAGGCTCACCTGACGGGTTTTTCCGCCGGGATAACCAACCGTAAGAACCCAAAGCGGATGTCCCTCGCCACGAGCGCATTTCTGACACCCCGAGGAGTGATGGATACTGCGCTGGAGCAGCGAACCGCGCAGCACGCCAGTCGCCGGGGAGAGTTGGGCTGCGAGTTTTTCCCGTTTGCGGACGGCCTGCTCTTGTGTCATCAGTAATGATGATACACCAGTTACGGAACCAAGTCAATACATTCTTAAAAAAAATGTTCTATCAACTCTGTTGAATCCACATCTGTTCGATCTCTCGAAAGGAGGGAAACGTTCGATCCAGCAAACAGCCACCCACCGCGCCTATGAAAACAAGGAGCATGCGTGCGGAATTTTAAGTGGGAAAGTAGCTAGCTAGCAGCCTGTGGCAGAACTGGTCGAGTCGGAAAAACGGGGACAGGCCTCGAAATTCCGCGCCGGT
>DATDGW010000656.1:0-3763 GCA_036521895.1 Candidatus Sulfotelmatobacter sp.
GTGCGGATTCCCACTGTTCCAGTTGCGTGCGCTCAGCCGGTTGCAACTCGATCGCCAGACCTGTGTTCGGCATGACTGAGAGCATATCCATCGCTGAAATCATGTCAAGCCATTTATGGGACACTCCACTAGGTGAGGTCCGGGTGAGCCTTGCCCTACTCGAGAGCTCGCTGCCAAGCTTCCCTCAGGCGTGGATCGAACGACCACTGCTCGAAGTACACCCGCAGCCCCTCGGTTTCCAGAGCATGCTCAAGAAAACCCATTTCGATGGCACCGCGAACCTCTTCGGTCCCACGCAAAAATGTCGCGGTTACCGCGGCTGCCGCTGCAGTGAGAACTTCATTACTGTCCCCCGATTCCGACAGGTGACGGAACCAGATATGCAGGGATGCAGCCGCTTCCCATGGCCCCTCGATCTTGTCCCGACCGGGAATATCCACATTCTCGTCGGCGATATCCTCCTCAATGCAGCGGAGAAGATAGCGCTGGAGCAAGTCGCAAGTTATCGCTTGGCCCAGGTCCGGTTGGATTTGGTGGTAGCGATCGCGCCTAAGACGGTATAGTTTCGATAGCGTCCGAATGCCCTGACAGGACTCGATTCAGGAAACAACTCTCTCCTTTGGGATGGCGCCCTCAGAGACCAGCATTTCATCGATTTCGCGACCCCAATCGTTCATGTGGGATTTCGAAGACGCCCTAAATCAGGCGAACAAAAACTCCTTCGTCCTTAGCTCCTTGATCGCATCCCTCAGCTTCGCCGCCTTCTCGAACTCAAACTTCTTCGCCGCCTCGCGCATGTCGCTCTCGAGCTTGCCGATGTACGTATCCACCTCTTCCTGCGACTTGAACTCCGGCACCCCCTCCGCTTCTCCCGCGGTCAGGTCGGCATAGTCCGCGGCCACGATCCCGGCCAGCGTCATGTCGAGCGGGCGCACGATCGACTCAGGGGTGATCCCATTCTCTTCGTTGTAGGCCGTCTGAATCGCGCGCCGCCGCAAGGTCTCATCCATGGCGCGCTTCATGGAATCGGTTTGACGGTCGGCATAGAGAATGGCGCGGCCGTTCAGATGGCGTGCGCATCGGCCGATCGTCTGAATGAGCGATCCCGTCGACCGCAGGAATCCTTCTTTATCCGCATCGAGAATCGCCACCAGCGAAACTTCCGGCAGATCGAGTCCTTCCCGCAGCAGGTTAATCCCAATTAACACATCGAACTCACCTTTGCGCAGATCGCGCAGAATCTTGACCCGTTCGAGTGTCTCGATCTCGGAATGCATGTAGCGGCATTTCACGCCAACTTCAGCGTAGTACTCCGCCAGATCTTCGGACATGCGCTTAGTCAGCGTCGTCACCAGCACGCGCTCTCCGAGCTCGACACGAGCGCGAATCTCGTGCAGCAGATCATCGATCTGCCCCTTCACCGGGCGCACTTCCACCGGCGGATCGATCAGTCCCGTCGGCCGAATAATCTGCTCCACCACGACCCCTGCCGATTTCGTCAGCTCATACGGCCCAGGCGTTGCCGAAACATAAATCAGCTGGTTGGTTCGGTGCTCAAATTCCTCAAACGTCAGCGGACGGTTATCCAGCGCTGACGGCATGCGGAATCCATACTCCACCAGCGTCTCCTTGCGTGAACGGTCTCCCGCATACATCCCGCGCAACTGCGGCACGGTCCCGTGCGACTCGTCGATGAACATCAGAAAATCGCGCGGAAAATAATCCAGCAGCGTGGGCGGAGGCTCGCCCGGCAGCCGTCCGGTAAAGTGCCGCGAATAATTCTCGATCCCGTGGCAGAACCCCATGGCCTTGATCATTTCCAGATCAAACATGGTGCGCTGGTGAATGCGCTGTGCCTCAACCAGCCGCCCTTGCTTCTCCATCTCAACTTCCCACCACGCCAGTTCTTTCTTGATCGAATCCACGGCCGAGGCGCGGGTCTCTTCCTTCATCACATAGTGCGTCTTGGGATAAATCGGCAGCCGCATGTATTTCTGCTTCACGGTGCCGAACAGCGGGTCGATCTGCGTCAGCGATGAAATCTCATCGCCCCACAACTCGATGCGGTACGCCATGTCGTCATAAGTAGGGAAGACCTCGATTACGTCGCCGCGCACCCGAAACGTTCCGCGCCGGAAGTCCCCATTGGTGCGCTCGTAGAGAATGTCGACCAGCCGGCGCGTGATGTCCTCGCGCTTGATCTTCTGGCCCTTCTCCAGAAACATCATCATGCCGTAATATGCTTCCGGCGAGCCGAGGCCATAAATGCAACTCACCGAAGCCACAATCAAAGCATCGCGCCGCTCAAACAGCGACCGCGTCGCCGAAAGCCGCAGCTTGTCGAGTTCATCATTGATGGTCGCCTCTTTTTCGATATAGAGATCGGCGGCTGGGACGTAGGCCTCCGGCTGGTAGTAGTCGTAATACGAGACGAAATATTCCACCGCATTGTGCGGAAAAAAGTTCTTGAACTCGTGATAAAGCTGGGCCGCCAGCGTCTTGTTATGCGCCATCACCAGCGTCGGGCGGTTCGCCGTCTCGATCACCTTCGCCATGGTGAACGTCTTACCCGACCCGGTGACGCCGAGCAAAACCTGATGCTGCTCGCGGTCATACACCCCGCGCAACAGCGACTCAATCGCGCGTCCCTGGTCTCCTTGCGGCTTGTAGTTGGAAACGAGTTTGAATTCCATGAAAGAAGCTCTCAGCGGTCAGCCCTTAGCTCTTCGCTCTCAGCGCAAAGACATTACCTCGGCTCGAGGACAAATTCTGTCCTCAATGTTCAACGCCTGTCACTCCGGCGGGGAGCGAGGGGGTGGACGGAAGCAGCAGTCGCCTCGCACCGTCGAGCCGGGCCAACCCCAGCTGGATTTTCTTCGGCAGCGCTACAGAAGCCAATTTTGCCGCCAGAGAATCTTTTTATTATAAACGGGAATCAGCCAGCCAAGGTTATACGAACGCGCTCATTTGTGGAGTTCGACAGAGATCAAATGTGCCCTGACGTTTGGATCCGCCGATTCCACAAACTCGACCTTCGCCGGCCGGTTTTCTAGGTCAGCGCACGGGTTGAGATCCTGGTCAGGCTGGAAACCGAGAGAGGTGAAAGGAAGCTGGAAATAGTTGTCGGCGTGAAGGGCAACCGCCTTCCCGCTCGAGTTCAGGGTCAGGTCCAGCGCGGGATTGTCGCAGTGCACGCCCTTTAGAACGCCCACCAGAAATCGATGCGGACCCCGGGGCACAAACTGCGAACGACGCGCAAGGTGAGGGATGGATCCGTCGCTCTTGGTCGAAACCGCCGTCCCACTACCTGCCTTTTCTTCCTCGTTCATTCGTCGCGTCTGCTCGGCGAAGTGCGCTTGATTTTCCGTGTATTCCTGGGCACGCATCAGAGCGTTATCCACCATTTGACTCTCCTCGGAAGTTTTCGCCACCTTGGCGGCGAAGCGCAGCACGTCCACCGCGTTCTGGCCTTTTTCCATTGTCATCCATACGTTGGCCAGGTTGATGCGATACCCAACGTTGGTCGGGTCCAATCCAATGGCGGTCAGTTCCATCATGCGTGCTTCGTCGAGACTCTTGTTCCGCATTGCCAGAGAAATCGCGAGCCGGTCCAATGCCGGGGCAAACGAAGGATTCAACTTGATCGCCGCTCGCAGACTGTTCTCCACCTGCTCCTGGTCCGCTGCGTTCCGTGCTCCACTCATGGCGATCGACGCGAAGTAATAGTGGGCAAGGTAGCTCTTAGAGTCCAACTGAACGGCCT